>JBILSG010000018.1:0-15830 GCA_044372235.1 Chitinophagaceae bacterium | reverse complement strand
CCACAAAAGAAGGCGGCGTCAGCTTCCTTCATTTCTGCATGTGTAATTTGTTTTTCAGTAACAGAAATCTGTAAATCCCTGCAGATTTCAAGTATAGTCTTTCTGGTGATGCCATTGAGAATATATCCTTCAGCTGGCGTGAAAAGCTGGTTATTTTTTTCGTAAAAAACATTGGCTCCAGGGCCTTCTGCAACGTAGCCCTCCATGTCTTTTAAAAGGGCTTCATCATAACCCTGTCTTTTGGCATCCTGGGATGAAACGATTGAGTTAACATAATGTCCACATGCCTTGGCGTGAATATGAAACCCTGCAGGATTAGGCCTTTGAAAAGAAGAGCTCATGATCCGTAACAGCTTTTCACCAAGGAAGGGCTGCATTTTCCAGGCCTGGATTGTTATGTATGAAGTTGTGTTGAAAGCGTAAGTCATATTGGGAGGTGCAAAAACCAGAGGCCTGATGTATGCATCCTGAAGGTTGTTGAGGGCAAGAACCTGGTATGTTGCATCAATTAATTCTTCCAGGTCAAATGAGAATGGTAAGTTGATGGCATTGGCAGATTCCCTGAGTCTTTCAAAGTGTTCTGCAGCTTTAAATATCCGGGTCTCTCCATCTTTTGTTCTGTATGATCGGATACCCTCGAAAACGCCGTAGCCATAATGCAAGGTTTGACTGTACAAGTCGATTTTGGCTTCGTGTGCTTTTACAAAAGCACCATTCAGGTATAATATAGTCTCCTGGTCGAAGTATTGCATAAATCTATATAATAGTGGATTTTCTGATCTGAATGTTGCCCATATTTACCGCATGGTCTGTTTTTCCTGTGATGTAATCACATATCAACTCTCCAATAGTGGATGTAAAATAGAAGTTTATGGGGTCTAGATCCTTAGACACAAACGCATTTTGAATAGTCCATTGCACAGCCTGCCTAATGTCTGCTGCCGCTTCAATAAACTCAAAATATTCCATCATCATCGCAACAGCAAGTATGGTTCCAATTGGGTTTGCTGTATCCCTGCCCGCAGTTTGTGAGTATGCACCATGAATGGGTTCAAACAGAGCCGGACCTGTTCCAATAGATGCAGATGGCAGCAAGCCAAGTGAGCCAGACAATACACTTGCCTCATCACTTAATATATCTCCAAACAAATTGTCTGTAAGAATTACATCAAATTGGGCTGGGTTTACAATGAGCTGCATGGCAGCATTATCTGCATACATGAAGTTCAATTCAACTGATGGGTATGATGCAGCCAATGCTGTAACAACTTTTCGCCAGAGTCTGGACGTTTCAAGTATGTTTGCCTTGTCAACAAGTGTTATTTTTCTTTTCCGCTTGGCTGCATATTCAAAGGCAACCCTGGCAATTAAGGTGATTTCCTTTGCCGTGTAAATGGATTGATCAGATGCAGATTCAAATTCTGCATCATGTTTTTTTTCTCCAAAATATATGCCACCTGTAAGTTCCCTGAAGATTAGGATGTCAACATGCTCCAGTAAATTTGATTTAACTGGGGATAAATGATAGAGTGAAGGATAAGTAATAACAGGTCTGATGCTTGCAAAAAGTCCAAGTTCCTTCCTTATTTTAAGCAAGCCCATTTCTGGTCTTATCGGAAGCGTTGGATCCTTGTCATATTTGGGATGGCCAACGGCACCAAGCAGCACTGCATCTGACTGAATACAATCGGCAAGTGTTGCATCAGACAAAGGTGTGCCCGATTTTTCAATGGCATCCGCTCCAATGCTCCCGAAGGAAAACTGGAAATGGTATCCATATTTTTGAGCTACTGCATCCAAAACACGTACGGCAGGATTAATCACTTCCGGACCAACCCCATCTCCAGGTAATACAGCTATTTTTTTAGTTACAGACATCAGCTTTGGTGTGATTGAATATAGGTGTTGGCAAGTGATATCAGGTCGTTATCCCTGACTTCTTTCATTTTATCTGCAAGTGAAAGAAACTGTTCGTAAAGAAAGTCTATGTCGTTCCTGTTGAAATCATGCCCCAAATTTTTAAACCTGTATGCCAATGCGGAGCGACCGCTTCTGGCGGTTAAGACAATCTTTGAAGTCTCGGCCCCAACTTCATCCGGCCTGATTATTTCATATGTCTGTGCATCCTTCAGAAAGCCATCCTGGTGGATGCCTGAAGAATGTGAAAAGGCATTTGCACCCACAATCGCTTTATTGGGCTGTACAGGCATGCGCATGGTATCAGAAACAAGTCTGCTAATCGGATTAAGTCTTTCTGCTTTGATTCCTGTATACAATCCGAGTGCAGGATGCTGTTTCAATACCATTACAACCTCTTCAAGCGCTGTATTACCTGCCCTTTCTCCCAAGCCATTGACCGTGCACTCAATCTGTCTGGCTCCGCTTATTGCTCCGGATATTGAATTGGCCGTTGCAAGGCCCAGGTCATTGTGGCAATGACAGGAAAGTACGGCCTTATCAACATTGCTGACATTATTGATTAGAAAAGCAATTTTTTCACCATACTGAGCTGGCAGACAGTAACCTGTAGTGTCTGGGATGTTTACAGTAGTTGCTCCCGCGGCAATGACAGCTTCAACAACTCTAGCCAGGTATTCATTATCTGTTCTTCCTGCATCTTCAGCATAGAATTCAACGTCATCAGTAAAATTTCTCGCCCACTTTACAGCCTGAACAGCTCTAATTAAAATATCTTCTCTGTTACTGTTGAATTTACTTTTGATGTGGGAATCTGATGTCCCGATTCCGGTATGAATTCTTCCCCTCTTCGCATGCTTGAGTGCTTCACCTGCAACTTCAATGTCTTTTTGTACCGCCCTGCTTAATCCACAGACTGTAGCATTTTTAATGATTTTTGATATTTCTGAGACCGATTCAAAGTCGCCAGGACTAGATACCGGAAAGCCGGCTTCAATTATATCAACCCCCAATTCCTCCAGTGCAAGGGCAATTTCAATTTTTTCCCGGGTATTCAGTTTACATCCCGGAACCTGTTCTCCGTCGCGCAGCGTAGTGTCAAAAATGAAAATTTTCTTGTCGGCCATATTAAGGGGTTTCTCCTGAGAAAATAGCAGGCGTTAACCTGCAGTCTGTAAAATTAATCAATTTTGAGTGCCTGCTTTTCCCAAAATAGGTTGTATTTTACGCTTTGTAAACAACCATCATGTGCATAGAACCCTTGTCTGTCAAGGATTCATGTGAAAGCTAATTACGATGCCCAACCGGTCTGCAGATGAACTTTTTCAGTTGATTAAAACCCTTGATAAAGGGGAAAAGCGCAATTTTAAGTTGTATGTTGGCAGAAATATGCAGTCGGATGACCTGAAAATCATCACCCTTTTTGATGCTATAGATAAATTAGAAATTTACGACGAAGACTTTATTCTCAAGAAGAATCAAACCATACAGAAACAGCAGCTTTCAAATTTAAAGGCACATTTGTACAGGCAGATTCTGGCCAGCCTGAGGCTCATCCGGCAGGAAAATGCGGTAGATATTCAGCTTCATGAGCAACTGGATTATGCCAGGATTTTATATAACAAAGGGTTATATTACCAAAGTTTGAAGGTTTTACAAAAAATCAAAGAATATGCAAAATCCTATCATCAGGTAACCTTTTGGATGCAGGCCTTGTTTTTTGAGAAAAAAATAGAATCCCTTCATATCACAAGAAGCTTTGAAGACAGGGCAGAGGAGATTGCAGGAGAGGTTGATGAACTCAGTGAGCGACTGACCATGGTGGGTAAATTAAGCAGCCTTGCCTTGCAGATGTATGGTTGGTATATCAAGAACGGTCACGTCAGAAACAACGCGGATGTTGCGTCTGTGAATCAGTTTTTTAAGGAGCAACTGCCGGAAAATGCAGGTGACTTTCAGGGTTTTTATGAGCGTCTTTACCTCTTCCAAAGTTATGCCTGGTTTGGATTTATTTTACAGGATTTCCTGGTGTATTACCGCAATTGCCAGCGATGGGTAGATTTATTCGAGCGGGAACCACAGATGCTGAAAGTTGAAACCCAGCATTTTATCAAGGGGATGCATAACCTGCTGAATGCCCATTTTATGCTAAGAAACGACAGGAAATTTGAAGTCGAAATCAGCAGATTTGAAGCATTTTATCTTTCGAAAGATGGGATGGCAACCATCAATAACAGGGTTCAGGGATTTGTTTACCTCCATCTGGCAAAGATCAACAGGCATTTTCTGGATGGAACTTTTTCTGAGGGCTTGCTGCTCATTCCCCATATCGAACAAAAGCTTAAAGAGTTTGAAATGCAGCTGGACAGGCACCGGACACTTGTTTTCTATTATAAGTTTGCCTGTCTTTATTTTGGTTGTGGAAAATATGGCAGCTGTATTGATTACCTGAACAAAATTATCCATCTGAAAGCTGATCTGCGCTCAGATATTCAGTGTTATGCAAGATTACTTCACCTGATAGCCCATTATGAATCAGGCAATGACGTTATTCTTGAGAGTCAGGTTCGATCGGTTTACCGGTTCATGTCAAAAATGCAAACGCTCAGTACAGTGGAACATGAGATTTTTGCCTTCCTGAGAAGCTCATTTCAGTTGAGCAGGGGCGCTTTAAAAGCCGGATTTTCCAGGCTGTTTGAAAAACTTAAAAAGCTAGAAGGAAATCCAATGGAAAGCCGGTCATTCATGTATCTGGATATATTGTCGTGGCTCGAGAGTAAGATAAACAATGTTCCGGTTCAGGAAATAATCTCCTCCCGGTATAAAGACAGGATTCAGCTCAATACAATTGCCTGAATCTTAAGACTTTCGTCAAATAAATTTATTGTTTAATAAGCCATTTTGCGTACCTTTGCCATCCTTAATTTTGGCAAACCCGTATTTTGTCCTTTCTTTTATTTTGTAAACACTTGAAAATCAATTTTTTACAAATTGCTAGATTGTACGAAAATAACAAGCGGCGTTAAAACATTGTAAAAAAGATATCGCATTATGGCTATCAAAAAAGACAATCGCCCTAAATCATCATTTTCTAAGATTACCATCAGTATCGCTTCTCCGGATTCAATTCTGGACAGGTCTTTTGGTGAAGTTCTTAAGCCTGAGACAATTAACTACAGAACTTACAAACCTGAGCGTGATGGCCTTTTTTGTGAGAAGATTTTCGGTCCTGTAAAGGATTATGAGTGTGCATGTGGAAAATACAAGAGAATTCGCTATAAAGGAATTGTCTGTGATCGTTGCGGTGTTGAGGTTACTGAGAAAAAGGTTAGGAGAGAGCGTATGGGGCATATCAAGTTGGTTGTTCCAGTTGTTCATATCTGGTACTTCAAGAGCTTGCCCAACAAGATTGGTTACCTGCTTGGAATCAGCTCCAAAAAGCTTGAGAGCATCATTTATTATGAGCGTTTCGTTGTCATCCAGCCTGGAATCATGGAAGACAAGGGCAAAAAGCAGGGTGATTTGCTTACTGAAGAGGAATACCTGGATTTGCTTGATACCCTTCCCAAAGAAAATCAGTATCTGCCTGATGAAGATCCGAATAAGTTTATTGCCAAGATGGGTGCTGAGGCAGTATATGACCTCCTTTGCAGGATTGAGCTTGATTCATTGAGCTATACCCTTCGTAATACAGCTGCGGCAGAAACTTCCCAGCAGCGTAAAGCTGATGCACTCAAAAGATTGAGTGTAGTTGAATCATTCAGGGATGCCAATACGCGTATCACCAACAAACCTGAGTGGATGGTAATGCAGTATATTCCTGTTATTCCACCTGAACTCAGACCACTTGTGCCTCTTGATGGCGGTAGATTTGCTTCTTCTGATCTGAATGATCTGTACAGGAGGGTAATCATCCGCAATAATCGTTTAAAGCGTTTGCTTGAAATCAAGGCTCCTGAAGTAATTCTCCGGAATGAAAAGCGTATGCTCCAGGAGGCTATCGATTCATTGTTCGACAACAGCCGTAAGTCTAACGCTGTAAAAGCAGAGGGAGGCAGGGCCCTGAAATCACTCAGTGATGTTTTGAAAGGTAAGCAGGGTCGTTTCCGCCAGAACCTCTTGGGTAAGCGTGTTGACTACTCAGGAAGGTCCGTTATTGTTGTTGGTCCAGAGTTGAAATTGCATGAATGCGGATTGCCTAAAGATATGGCTGCCGAATTGTTTAAGCCGTTTATCATCAGGAAATTAATTGAAAGAGGTATTGTAAAAACTGTAAAATCTGCCCGCAAGCTTGTTGACCGCAAGGAAGCAATTGTATGGGATATTCTTGAGAACATCCTCAAGGGACACCCCATCATGCTTAACCGTGCCCCAACGCTGCATAGGTTGTCTATCCAGGCATTCCAGCCGAAGCTGGTTGAAGGTAAAGCCATTCAGCTTCACCCGCTAGTGTGTTCTGCGTTCAACGCCGACTTCGACGGTGACCAGATGGCGGTTCACGTTCCACTGAGCCATGCTGCTATATTGGAAGCACAGTTGCTCATGCTTGCGTCTCACAATATCCTTAACCCCCAGAATGGTACACCGATAACCCTTCCTTCACAGGACATGGTTCTTGGTTTGTATTACATAACCAAGGGTAAGCGAAATACAGATGTAGATGTTGTGAAAGGTGAAGGCATGCGTTTTTACAATGCAGAGGAAGTGATCATCGCTTACAATGAGAAAAAAGTTGACCTCCATGCGTACATTAAAGTTAAAACCAATGTCCGCAATGAATCAGGTATACTTGAAAATAAACTGATTGAAACCACAGTAGGAAGGGTTCTTTTCAATCAGGCCGTACCTCCGGAAGTTGGATACGTGAATGCTTTGTTGACTAAAAAGAGCTTGCGTGAAATAATTGGTCAAATCATCAAGATTACCAATGTTCCTACAACTGCAAAGTTCTTGGATGCCATCAAAGAACTTGGTTTCCGCATGGCATTCAGAGGTGGATTGTCGTTTAATATCCAGGATCTTGTACTTGAGATTCCCCGTGAGGAAATGATTGACCAGGCATCTTCTGAGGTTCAGGAAGTTTGGGAAAACTACAACATGGGTCTCATTACCAACAATGAGCGATATAACCAGATCATTGACATCTGGTCAAGGGTTGACACCAAAGTAACAGAATCACTTATCCGTGCAATGGCTACTGATAAGCAGGGATTCAATTCCGTTTATATGATGCTTGACTCCGGTGCAAGGGGTAGTAAGCAGCAGGTTAAACAGCTTGCCGGTATACGCGGATTGATGGCTAAACCAAGGAAAAGTGGTTCAACCGGATCAGAAATTATCGAGAACCCGATTCTTTCCAACTTTAAAGATGGTTTGAGCGTATTGGAATACTTCATCTCTACCCACGGTGCCCGTAAAGGTCTGGCTGATACGGCATTGAAAACAGCTGATGCCGGTTACCTTACAAGAAGGCTTGTAGACGTGGCTCAGGATGTCATCATTACTGAAGAGGATTGTGGTACACTGAGGGGTATCGCAACCAGCGCACTGAAAGACAATGAGGATATTGTTGAACCATTGTATGATAGGATACTTGGCAGAACATCACTTCACGACGTCAACGATCCTCAAACTGATGAGCTGATTGTTGGTGCCGGACAGCGAATAGATGAAGATACAGCAAGGAAAATTGAAGATTCCGGTATCGAAATTATTGAAATTAGATCTGTGCTTACATGCGAAAGCAAGCGTGGATGTTGTGTAAAGTGCTATGGATTGAACTTGGCTACCGGAAATATCGCTCAAAAAGGAGACGCAGTGGGAATCATCGCTGCACAATCCATCGGTGAACCGGGTACACAGCTTACTTTGCGTACATTCCACGTAGGTGGTGTTGCAGGATCTGCTTCTGTTGAATCACACCTGGTTGCTAAATTTGACGGTGAAGTTCAATTTGATGGTCTGCGTACCGTTAAGGCAAAGAATAATGATGGCAAGGATATACATGTTGTAATCGGACGTACTGCTGAAATGCGGATCATGGATATTAAGAATGATCGTGTTCTGATCACAAACAATGTTCCGTATGGTTCAGTACTCTCTGTTGCAGAAGGAAGAAAGGTAGCCAAGGGTGATGTAATTTGCTCATGGGATCCGTTCAACAACGTAATTGTTGCTGAAATAGCCGGTACCATTGAGTTTGAGAATGTAATTGATGGTGTTACTTACCGTGAAGAAGCTGACGAGCAAACCGGACACAGAGAGAAAGTAGTCATCGAGTCTAAGGATAAAACACGCATCCCATCATTGAAAATCAAGGGAAGCAAGGACGAAAAAATCTATAACCTCCCTGTTGGTTCACATATTGTGATTGAAGAAGGTGATGAGGTTACTGCCGGACAGGTATTGGTTAAAATACCAAGGGTTCTTGGTAAGTTGAGAGATATTACGGGTGGTTTGCCACGTGTAACAGAGTTGTTCGAAGCCAGAAATCCAGGAAATCCTGCTGTGGTATCTGAAATTGATGGTGTTGTAAGCTTTGGTCAGATCAAACGCGGAAACAGAGAAATCACAGTTGAAGCCAAGGATGGTATCATCAAGAAATACCTTGTTACTCTTACCAGACAGATTCTGGTTCAGGATGGTGACTTTGTAAAAGCAGGAACTCCATTATCTGATGGACAGGTAGCACCAAGTGATATTCTTTCAATCAAAGGTCCATTTGCTGTTCAGGAATACGTTGTAAATGAAATTCAGGAAGTTTACCGTTTACAAGGTGTAAAAATCAATGACAAACACATTGAAGTAATTGTAAGGCAAATGATGCGTAAAGTTGAAATTCTTGATCCGGGTGATACAAGGTTCCTTGAGGGTGATCTTGAAGATCGGTATGATTTCAACCTGGAAAATGACCATATCTATGACAAAAAAGTTGTTGTAGAAGCAGGAGATTCTGAGACCATGAAGCCTGGACAGATAGCAAGCTTAAGGGAGATCAGGGAAGAAAATTCAATCTTGAGAAGGGCCGACAGAAAACTGGTTGAATTCCGTGATGCACATGCAGCTACTTCTTGTCCGGTACTGCTTGGTATTACCAAGGCATCACTTGGAACACAAAGCTGGATCTCAGCTGCCTCATTCCAGGAAACAACTAAAGTATTATCTTCCGCTGCCATTCAGGGTAAATCAGATGATATGCTCGGTCTCAAGGAGAATGTAATTACAGGACATCATATTCCTGCAGGTACAGGTCTCAGAGATTATGAAAATATCATAGTAGGAAGTAAGGAAGAGTATGAACTCTTACAGACTACAAGAGAAGTGATGAGCTTCGACGAAGAAGAATAATTCAACGGGGGCAGGTAACTGCCCCTTCTTTTACATTTAATAATTAATCAATGAATCAGAAGCTGATTAATGCAATTTTATTTGCAGCCCTTGCCATTCTGGCCTTTTTACATTTTAAAGGAAATGGTGCAGGAATTTCTAGCACAGCAAAGCACGACTCTCTTTCCCAGAAGGCATTAAAGGTAGCATATGTTGACCTCGACAGCCTGCAGGAAAAATATATCCTTTATAAGGAGAAAATGCTGGAGTTCGAAAAAAAGAAAGAAAGTGCAGACCGTGATTTAAACGGGGCTTTCCAAAAAATTGAGAATGAGCGTATTGCATTTGCAAAAAGAGGTGAATCAATAACGCAGGCTGAGTTTGATAATTTCCAACGCGCATACCAGGGAAAAATGCAGAATCTGGAGGAACAAAAGCGTATCCTAGAATCCAATATTGCCAATGATGGAGCCAAAACGATGGAAGAGTTAAAAACCAAAATCAACGCTTTCCTGGTGGATTACAACAAAAAGAATGGGTATAGCTATATTTTCTCCTATTCAAGCGCATTAAATGTACTTTTCTATAAGGATACGGCCAACGACATAACCAATGATGTGGTTGCCGGATTGAATGAAGTTTACAAGAAAACTTCAGGAAAATAGTTAATAAGATTAGTGAATTGCTTATCTTAATCCCGGTAATAACCGGGATTTTTTTTAATCAAATATTTATGACGCAACAGAAAGAGTTTAAACCAAGCCTGGGGTTATGGGATGCTACAATGATCGTAGCAGGATCTATGATCGGGAGTGGTATTTTCATTGTTACAGCAGATATTACTAGAAATGTGGGCAGTGCAGGATGGGTTATCATGGTTTGGCTGGTAACAGGTTTCATGACACTGACAGCTGCATTGAGCTACGGAGAGCTGAGTGCCATGTTTCCCAAGGCGGGTGGTCAGTATGTTTACCTGAAAGAGGCATTCAATCCGCTTGCTGGCTTCCTATATGGCTGGAGTTTCTTTGCGGTCATTCAAACGGCAACAATTGCTGCAGTGGGGGTCGCATTTTCTAAGTTTGCCGGATATTTTTTTCCTGTCCTTGAGTTAGATGATAAAAACCTGCTGTTTTCACTGGGCGCTTTCAAAATTTATCCTGCACAGTTGGTATCTATTGTTTTGATTATACTCCTGACTTATAATAACACAAAAGGAATTAAGCAAGGTAAAATCATTCAAAATTTATTTACCGTTACCAAACTGGCATCATTATTCGGACTGATAATTTTCGGATTTATCCTTGCTGCCAAAGCAGATATCTGGAATGCCAATTGGGCAACAGGGTTTAATGCAGCCCAGAATTTCGGGGTTGATAAAAACGGAATGATCTCTGAATGGCTGCCGATATCCGGTACTGCTTTGCTGGGTGCCTTTGCTGCTGCTATGGTGGGTTCAATTTTTAGCAGCGATTCATGGAATAACGTGACTTTCATTGCTGGTGAAATCAAAAACCCTCATCGTAACATTGGACTGAGTCTTTTTCTGGGTACATTGATAGTTACCATTATTTATGTTGCAGCCAACCTCATGTATATGAGTGTTATGCCACTCCAGGATATCGCATTTGCCAAACAGGATAGGGTTGCTGTTGCTGCCGCGAATGTTATCTTCGGTAATGTGGGTACCTATGTGATTGCAGTCATGATCATGATTTCCACATTCGGGTGTAATAATGGCCTGATTTTAGCAGGGGCCAGGGTTTATTACACTATGGCGCAAGACGGACTGTTTTTTAAGAAAGCGGCTGGACTGAATAAAAACCAGGTTCCTGAATGGGCACTTTGGGCTCAGTGTTTATTGGCCTCAATACTTTGTTTGAGTGGTAAGTATGGTGACCTGCTTGATATGGTAAGTTTTGTGGCTGTAATTTTTTATGTACTTACTATCATTGGTATTTTTGTTCTGAGACGCAAAAGACCTGATGTGGAAAGGCCATATAAGGCTTTTCTTTACCCTGTATTACCTGCAATTTATATTGTGATGGGTTTGGTTTTCGCGATAGCCCTGATCTGGTATAAACCCGATTACGCAGGGTGGGGGTTGTTCATCACGTTACTGGGGGTACCACTTTATTTTCTGGCTGTAAGAAGTAGAACGAATTGATTTGAAAAGATTCGCCATTATCGTTGCGGGCGGCAGCGGCACCAGGATGGGAGCTGTTATTCCCAAGCAATTCATTGAATTACATGGGAAGCCCATCCTGCTATACAGTGTGGATGCCTTCTTACATGCATATCCGGATATAGTTGTGATCATTGTGCTTCCTGAATCCTACCTCGGGCAGGCTGAAGCAATGTTGGTTAACCATGGCTATGCTGAAAAGCATGTTAAGTTCGTTGCGGGTGGTCTAACCCGGTTTCATTCTGTTAAAAATGGATTAGCTCAAGTGAATTCAGAAGGAATCGTTTTCATTCATGACGCTGTCCGCTGTCTCGTTACCCCTGATTTAATTAAACGTTGCGGTGTAGTGGCACAGGATATGGGTTCTGCGATTCCCGCAATTAAAGTAAGGGATAGTATGAGACATGTTGCGGCTGATGGCTCTTCAAGTATTATTGACAGGAATCATTTGCGCATCGTTCAAACCCCTCAAACATTTCAGTCAGGCTTGATCAAAGAAGCATTTGAGATGGACTATAGGGAAGAATTTACCGATGAAGCTTCTATACTTGAATTCATGGGAGCAAAGATTAACCTGATAGAAGGTGAGGAGTCAAACCTTAAAATAACATTCAGGGAAGACCTTGATTTTGCAACCTGGAAACTTCAAAAAGAAAACTAACTTAAATGATTATTGATTTCAGCTGGTTCTGATAATACCACCCTGACTGATTTTTGTGAGGATTTGTTGTGCAACATCCAATGCCATAAATCCATCCTGCTCAGAAACTATTGTAGGTGTATTCATCGTAATGGCATTTTTAAATGCCGTTAATTCAGCTTTAATGGCATTGACCTGATTGATTGCAGGATTTTCTACCACAATCTCCTTAGAGCCAGATGGCGTTTCAATGTCGAACGAGAAAACTTCCTCAGACTCTTCGTCCTTTTTGAGTCTTATTACCTCAGTTTTCTTGTCAAGAAAATCAATGCCAATATAGGCATCCTTCTGAAATAGACGCATTTTACGCATCCTTTTCATAGAAATGCGTGAGGAAGTAAGGTTGGCAACACAGCCGTTCATGAATTCAATTCGGGCATTGGCAATATCCGGTGTGTCGGTCATTACAGCCACACCACTGGCTGATATATTTTTGATATCGCTGTTAACCAGGTGAAGTACAATGTCAATGTCATGAATCATTAAATCCAGTATTACACTGACTTCAGTTCCTCTTGGATTGAATTGTGCCAGCCTGTGCACTTCAATGAACATAGGAGCTAATTCTCTTCCCTTCAGGGACAGAAATGCTGGATTAAATCGCTCAACGTGGCCTACCTGGAATTTGACTTTCGCTTCCTGTACAAGTTTTATCAGTCTACCAGCTTCATCGAGGTCACTGGCCAGTGGTTTCTCCACGAATACATGCTTGCTTTTCCGGAGTGCCCGCTCACAAACAGGATAATGAAACTGGGTAGGGGTAATTACATCAACTGCATCCACCTCATCCATCAGTGATTCCATATCTTCAAATCTCTTCAATCCGAATTTGGCAATTGCTTCAGCCGCAGCATCATCATTCGGATCATAAAAGCCAACTATTTCTGTACCTTCTATTTCAAGCCAGTTGGCTATATGAAATTTGCCCAGATGTCCAGTCCCGAAAATTCCTATTTTTAGCATATGACCTTATTACGCGAATTTACACAAATAATCAGCCAAATAAACACGAAATTGCAACCATGAAAAGGATCAATATTGCTATCGATGGCTGGTCTTCCTGCGGAAAAAGCACCATGGCCCGACAATTGGCCAAACTGCTCAATTATGTCTTTATCGATTCCGGTGCCATGTACAGGGCGATAACACTTTTTTTCATCCGTAACCAGGTAGACCTGGCCAATGCAGAGGCTGTTGGAAAGGCATTGCAAGCAATCCATCTTCAATTTCAATTGAATAGCGAAACGGGCAACAATGAAATCTTGTTGAATGGTGAACATGTTGAAAAGGAGATTCGGGAAATGGAAGTGGCCAAACTGGTGAGTGAGGTGGCTGCATTGCAAGCTGTGCGTGAGTTTGCTGTGGCACAGCAACAGCGTATAGGTCAGGAAAAAGGAGTTGTGATGGATGGAAGGGATATCGGTACGATGGTTTTTCCGGATGCAGAGTTGAAAATATTCATGACCGCCAGCGTAGAAGTTAGGATTAAACGCCGATTGAAAGAACTGCAACAAAAAAATCCATCAATCTCTGTAGAAGAGGTAGGGGAGAACTTGCGCACGCGTGATCATATCGATTCCACCAGAGCTGTTTCACCCTTGAAGCAGGCAGATGATGCCATCATATTGGATAACAGCGAAATGACTCCCGATCAGCAGTTGGCACAGGCATTGGAGTGGGCATACCAACGCATCGCAGTCTGAAACATCTGAAGGGGTCAGTTGGATGCAAGGACTTTGGCACCGGGTACCAGAGTGGATAGTTTGGCGATTACGGCTTCTACAATAGCATCCGGACAAGAGGCTCCACTGGTCATCAAGATCCTGATTGCATCTTTTTGGGGCAGGAAATTTTCACGGACATACTCTTCATGTGTTCTCCAATTGAATCCGCGTATAGCTGTTGCAGAAAGGATGTCCGACTCTGACTGAATAAAATAAGTTGGTAGTTTTTCCTCACACAATTCAACCAGATGGGAACTGTTACTGCTATTTCTACCGCCAATCACAATGGCCAGTTCCGCCTCTTCTTCGAGCAGCGCCCGTACCGCTGTCTGGTTATCATTAGTGGCATAACAAAGTGTGTCCCTTGTATCTGCAAAGAAAGCGGAAACTTTATCCGGCTCTAATCCGTTTTTGTCGGTTATAACCTGTTTCAGGTAGTCGGCAATGGCTTGTGTATCTGTTGCCAGCATAGTGGTTTGATTCACCACACCAATTTTTTCCAGATCCTTTGCAGGATTGAAATGTGCTGAATACCGGCCTTTGAAATGTGTATCAAAATCCGTGTAGCTCCTTTGCCCCTTCATGTATTCTCCCAGAATAACCGCCTCCTCCATATCATTGATAACCAGTGTTGGTGCATGCACATCACTGTGTGAGAATGTAGCCCTGGTTTCTTCATGGCTGGGTTTGCCGTGCACCACAATGCTATAACCCTTTTGCGCAATTTGCTCCGCCCTGTTCCAAACCTTTTCAACAAATGGACAGGTAGTATTGTATTTTTCAATCTGAATACCAATCGCTCTTAGCTTTTCTTCTATTGCAAGTGTAGTGCCAAATGCAGGAATAATTACAACATCATCAGCCTTCAAATCAGCAAATGGAATCAGCATGTTTCCTTTTGTATCCATCAGAAACTGCAAACCACTCGCCAGCAGGTCTTCATTCACTATGGGATTATGTATCATCTCACTCAGCAGGTAAATGCGCTTTCCCTGATTTTGTGCAATCGTTTCAAATGCAATTTCTATAGCATTTTCAACACCATAACAGAAACCAAAATGCCTCGCCAGTTTAATCTGTAAACTGCCCAGATCAAGGTGTGTCGGACTGTAATCCTTCTTCAGCTTATCGGCTTCTTTCCTTTGTCTTTTGATATCGGCAATAAATGGACTCCTGTACCGCGCAGGTATTGAAAATTGTTTCATCTGATGAATGTAAAATTACTGAAAGATTTAACAACAGCTGTCCAGTTTGGTTCGCTTTTATGATTTGCAGTTTGGCTGTTATCGGTATTGTGTAACTTTCCGCCATGAAAGTGGATTTTAATCAGGTTGATTGGAGCTTGCGGACCAATATTTACGAGGTCAATGTCAGACAGTATTCTGAAAAAGGAAATTTGGCAGGTTTCAGGGAACACATGCCCCGATTAGCAGACATGGGCATCGAGACTTTGTGGTTCATGCCCCTGACGCCCATTTCAGTGAAAAACAGAAAGGGAAGTCTGGGTAGTTATTATGCCTGTTCAAGTTATGTTGAAATCAACGAAGAGTTTGGTACAGCTGCTGAATTCAGGGAAATTGTCAAGTATGCCCATGATTTGGGTATGAAGGTGATTGTGGACTGGGTAGCCAACCACACGGGATGCGACCATGAATGGACATTGGAGCATCCTGATTTTTACAAACGTGATAATGCCGGAAATTTCTATGATAGCCATGGCTGGGATGATGTGATCGATCTGGATTACAACAATCAGGAGATGAGGTTAGAAATGATCCGGTCCATGCGCTTCTGGTTACAAGAATTTAACCTAGATGGTTTCAGGTGTGATATGGCGATGTTAACTCCTCTGGATTTTTGGCTGCAAGCCAGGCTTGCACTAGAGGAAAATCATAAATTGTTCTGGTTGGCAGAATTGGATCCGCTTGATAACCCCGATTATGTGCAGGTTTTTGATGCAGCCTATACCTGGAGATGGATG
>JBILSG010000193.1:0-5024 GCA_044372235.1 Chitinophagaceae bacterium | reverse complement strand
ATTCAGATTTTATATATGCGATAATCATTGAGGAGTATGGTTTATTTGGAGGAGTAGTTATCATGGCTGTTTATCTCTTGTTCTTATTCAGGTGCATCAGAATCATGAAAAAATGCCCTTATGCTTTCGGTGCTTTTCTGTCACTCGGATTAAGCTTTACTCTGGTTATACAAGCCATGGCTAATATGGCTGTTAATGTTAACCTCCTGCCTGTTACAGGAGTTACACTACCGCTGGTAAGTATGGGTGGCAGCTCGTTTATTTTTACCTGTGTTTCCATTGGTATTATACTTAGTGTAGCCAAGCATGTAGAAAAAGAAGAAGCTAATGCAGTAGTTGATATAAAACACCAGGAGGTAACATCATGAACCAAATGAAAATCATCATAGCAGGAGGTGGAACAGGGGGGCATATTTTCCCAGCTATTGCTGTTGCCAATGCTTTGAAGAAAATCAATCCTGCCATTGAAATTCTTTTTGTTGGTGCCAATGGTAAAATGGAAATGGAGAAGGTACCACTGTCTGGTTACAATATTAAAGGGATTGATATTGCAGGATTTAACAGGTCTGCCATGATCAAAAACTGGAGCCTTCCCTTCAAGCTGATTAAAAGTTTTTTTCAGGTAAGGAAAATATTCAGGTCATTTAATCCAGATGCTGTATTTGGTGTAGGAGGTTATTCTAGTTTTCCAGTCTTAAAATATGCCCAGCAAAAAAGGATACCAACATTTTTGCATGAGGCAAATTCTTTTGCCGGGAAATCAAATATGTTACTCGCCAGGAAAGCCAGGGCAGTGATGGTTGCAACTGATGGGATGGATGTCTTCTTTCCTGGGTCAGCAATAGTTAAAACTGGTAATCCGGTAAGGTCAGAGATAGTGAATTCAACTGTTACACGTGAAGAGGCCATGGAGTTTTTTGGATTAAGGCTGCATAAGCCAACTGTCTTGGTCATTGGGGGAAGTCTTGGTGCCCAAAGTATCAATGCGGCAATTTCCCGGTCTATTGAAAGATTTGCTGATGCTGGCGTGCAACTTATCTGGCAGACAGGCAAAGGAAATCTGAATAGTGTAGACGAATCAGTCAGGCAGCGAAAGGATGTTTGTATAACCGAGTTTATTGCAAAAATGAATTACGCCTATGCAGCGGCTGACTTGGTTGTTTCAAGGTCCGGTGCAATTGCACTGGCAGAAATTTGTGCATCAGGAAAACCATCAATACTTGTTCCATTGCCGCATGCGGCTGAAGATCACCAGCGTGTGAATGCAATGGTGCTTGTTGATGCAGGTGCAGCCTGGCTTGTGGAAGACAAGGATGCGGGGAAACTGCTGATGGAGAAAATTCTTGAGTTGGGCAGTAATCCTCAGTTGCTGCAGGACTTTTCGCAAGCTGCAGCAGGGTTGTTTACTCCTGATGCGGATCATGCAATTGCCATGCAGATTTTACAAAATACAAGAAAGACTAATGCCTGAAAGGTTAAACATACACGATATTAAGAAAGCATATTTCCTGGGAATAGGAGGTATTGGCATGAGTGCTGTGGTAAGGTATTTCAACAGTATCGGTATCAGTGTTTCAGGATATGACAAAACGCAGACGCCACTGACAGATGCTTTAGCGCTCGAAGGTGTTTCCATTCACTTTGACGATAATGCAGACTTGTTTCCGTCTGATATTGATGTGGTAGTGTATACGCCTGCCATTCCTGTTGATAACAGGATTTTCAACTATTGCAAGTCGCTTGATATACCATTACTGAAGAGAAGTGATGTGCTCCAGCTTATTTCAGAGAACAGCTTTAATATCTGTATCGCCGGAACCCACGGAAAGACCACTACTACTGCAATGGTTGGTCATGTGTTGAGAGATTCTGGCTTTGGCTGTAATGCCTTTCTGGGAGGTATTTCGAGCAACTACAATACCAATTTCTGGAGTAATGCTAAGAATGTATGTGTTATTGAAGCGGATGAGTATGACCGAAGTTTTCTGAAATTATCTCCAGATGTTATTTCCATTTCATCAATGGATCCTGATCACCTGGAAATCTATGGAACAGCAAGTGAAATGGAAGATGCATTTGTTGCATTCAGTAATAAGCTTAAGCCCGGTGGATTGCTGCTCTATAAAAAGGGGATTGCAAGGGCGGGAGAATTTAAGGCTCCTATGCAGCTTAGTTTTGGTGCTGAAGACAATGATGCTTCCATTCATGTTGACAACTGTATTGTAAATAAAGGCGCTTTTGAATACAGTGTAGCTGGTCCGGGTTGGATTCTTGATAAGCTATGCCTCCACATGGGTGGTATGCACAATGTGGAAAATTCGCTTGTAGCTATTGCTGTTGCTAAGTTTCTGGGTATTGATGATGACCGGATAAGAAGTGCTGTTGCTTCTTTCAAAGGCGTCAAACGCAGATTTGAGTACATACACAAGTCTGAAAATTGTGTCTACATTGATGATTATGCACATCATCCTGCGGAGTTAAACGCTTTGTTGAAAGGTGTGAGGAAAATGTTCCCATCAAAGAAATGTACACTGATTTTTCAGCCTCATCTTTTTTCCCGTACCCGTGATCTTGCTGCAGAATTTGCAGAAAGCCTTGATCTGGCTGATGAAGTTATTTTGTTGCCGGTTTATCCTGCAAGAGAATTACCTATACCTGGTGTTGACAGCAGTCTGATTGCAGGACAAATGAAATCAAAAGTGAGGTTATATAGTCTTGAAGAAATTCCTGAATGTATTTCGGATAAAACTCCTGAATTAATCATTACAGCAGGTGCGGGTAACATTGATACATTGGTTGAACCTATTAGAAAAATCCTGATCAGCAAAGCATGTTGAAAAAAGAAAACATATTGAAAATACTTACTTGGCTGTTATGGGGATCCTTATGCTCAAGTGTTTTAGTATTGCTGGTGAGTGCTGTGAATACTGAAAATTCAGTTACCTGTGCACGTGTTGAAATTACCATTGATGGCAAAAGCAACCTGAAAATGGTTACTGCAGATGAAATAACAGCATCACTTTGGCCTGAGAGGTCAGGCATTAAGCCTGTTGGTAAAAAAATACCTGATTTTAACCTGTTTGACCTGGAACAACAAATTGAAAAAAATCCATGGGTAGCTGACGCAGATGTATTTTTTGATCATCACCGGGTAATGCACATCAAAGTTTCTCAAAGAACACCTATAGCCAGGTTGTTTTTGCCAGACGGTGCATCGGTATATCTTGATGCACATTACACGATATTGCCATTGAAAACTACGGATGTATTGCAGCTACCTGTTTTTACCAATTTCACGCTTTTGAAAAGACCATTGAATACAACTGATTCTGCAACCATGAATCGGATTGTAGGTTTATCCCGATACATCATGGCTGATGAATTCTGGATGGCACAGGTTGAAACAGTGCATATTCAATATGACGGAAGTTTTGAGTTATCCATGCAGCTTGGTGATGAAACGGTATTGCTTGGCAAAAGAGGTGACTGGGATAATCTGCTTCCTAAACTTAAGCTGACGTATGAAAAATTTGCACATGATCAATCATGGGGCAAGTACAGGCAGATTGATCTTCAGTTTAAAGATCAGGTAATCTGCAGGAAAAGTTCAGGCTTACAAATGAAAATCGATACCACCAATAAAGATTCAGTAATTCAATGAAAGATAATAATACCAGAAAACCAATTGTTATGAATAATGAGCAACCCATCATCGTAGGTCTTGACATAGGCACTACAAAAATTGCAGCCATAGCCGGCAGGAAAAATGAATTTGGCAAACTGGAGATTCTGGGATTCGGAAACGCTTCCAGCAGTGGTGTGCAAAATGGCATGGTGCTCAATATTGATCAGACAATCAGGGCGATAGAAACAGCACTGAAAAATTGCTATGATTCCAATCCCGGACTTGAAATCAATGAAGTCTATGTGGGAATTGCAGGTCATCACATCAAAAGCCTTCAGACAAGAGGAGATATTGTTAGGCGCTCTACGGATGATGTCATCAGGCAGTTTGAAATTGATCAGCTGATAGCAGATCAGTATAAGACATACATCCCCGCTGGTGATCAGATTATCGATGTGATTCCTCAGGAATATACGGTGGATAATTACCACAATATTGCCGATCCTATTGGTTATACAGGGGTTAAGGTAGGTGCTAATTTTCACATCATTACTGGCGATCGTAATGCAATCCGCAATATCAACAGGAGTGTTGAAATGGCAGGTTTGAAAGTAAAAGACCTGATGTTACAGCCTTTGGCTTCTTCAGCTGCCGTAATGAGTGAGGAAGATATTGAGGCTGGAATCGCTATTCTCGATATCGGTGGGGGAACAACTGATCTTGCCGTTTTCTACGAAGGCATACTGAAGCATACTGCAGTAATTCCATTTGGCGGAGAGAATATAACCAATGATATTAAAACCGGACTCGGTGTATTGCGAAGTCAGGCTGAACAAATGAAGATTCAGTTCGGAAGCGCTGTTCCGGAAGAAGCACAGACCAATGCCTTCATAAAAATTCCGGGATTGCGTGGCTTGCCTTCAAGGGAAATCAGCGTGAAAAATTTGTCTGCCATCATTCAGGCAAGGATGAGTGAGATTCTTGCTTTTGTTACTTTCCACCTCAAGCAGGTTGGACTGGATAACAAAATGCTTAATGGCGGAATCGTACTCACAGGCGGTGGTTCACAATTAAAACACCTTATTCAGCTCACGGAGTATGCAACAGGACTCAATGCCCGCATTGGATATCCCAATGAGCACCTCGCTGCTAATCACCTTCTTGACCTGGAGAAACCAATGTATGCAACCTGTATTGGTCTTATCCTCAAGGGATACAGTGTTTATGAAAATAATCAGATAAGGCTGGATCCTGACAAGAACCGTATTCAGGTTAAACCTGTAAGTCCAATTGAACGTGAATCTGAATTGCCGGAGCCTGCTGAAGAAGATTTCAAAGCTGTCAATGGGAGACGTGGCAGGACGATCAACGAATTCATGAACAGTATAAAACATGGCTT
>JBILSG010000192.1:0-5040 GCA_044372235.1 Chitinophagaceae bacterium | reverse complement strand
ATCCCACAACAGATCTATATCACTCATTTCCCCTTTTCCAGTGTCAATCTTATTGAGAATTTTTTCCATCCATCCTGTTCCTTCCCGGCAGGGTGAACATTGACCACAGCTTTCGTGTCTGTAAAATCTTGCCAAAGTGAGCGTATTCTTAACAATACACTGGTCTTCATCGAGCACTATGAAACCTCCTGATCCCATCATGGAACCAGTGGCAAATCCGCCATCAGCAAGGCTTTCATAATTCATGTAACGGGTTTCACCCTTTGCCGTCTTCAGCAGCAAATTTGCAGGGAGGATGGGAACCGATGATCCGCCTGGAATACAGGCTTTCAGTCTTTTACCGTTGGGGATTCCACCACAGTACTCCTCGCTGAAGATAAACTCCTCCACGGAGATGGTCATGTCAATTTCATAAACCCCTGGCTTATTGATATTGCCGCAAGCAGAAATCAGCTTGGTACCTGTTGACCGTCCCACTCCGATTTTAGCATATTCGTCGCCACCCATATTGAGAATGGGAACTACAGCAGCAAGGGTTTCGACATTGTTCACCACTGTAGGGCAATCCCACAAGCCCTTGATGGCCGGAAACGGTGGCTTGATTCGTGGATTACCACGTTTGCCCTCGAGTGACTCTATCAATGCCGTTTCTTCACCACAGATATAGGCTCCAGCACCGCGCTGGACATATATTTCACAATCAAATCCTGATCCTAGAATGTTTTTTCCAAGAAAGCCCTGCTGTTTTGCTTCAGCGATTGCCTGCTCTAGGATACCAACAACCCAGGCATATTCACCCCTGATGTAGATGTAAGTTCTGTTACTGCCCAATGCAAATGAGGATACAATCAGTCCCTCTATAAGCAGATGAGGCAGGAACTCCATCAAGTACCTGTCTTTGAACGTACCGGGTTCGGACTCGTCTGCATTGCATACGAGGTAACGTGGAACACCTTCAGGCTTTGCCAGAAAACTCCATTTCATTCCTGAAGGGAAACCGGCACCACCCCTTCCGCGCAAACCGCTCTTCTTCACTTCCTCCACAATAGCACCGGGTTCCATTTTCAATGCCTTCTCCACAGCAGCATAACCACCCTCCCTTCTGTAAACATCGAAGTGACGAATCCCTTCTATGTGAGCCTTCTCAAGTAACAGTTTTTTTGACATGTTTTATTGTACTTTTCCGTTCTTGTTATTAATTGTTGCGACATGCATTGATTATTGCATCCACTTTTTCTGGTGTAAGGTGCTCTTTGTAATGCATACCCAGCTGCATCATGGGAGCGTAACCACAGGCACCCAAGCACTCTACTGTCTTTAATGTAAACATACCATCGGCAGTAGTCTCTCCAACTGTGATGTCAAGTTTTTGCTTAATGTAAGTGATGATATCATCGCTACCCCTGAGCATGCACGGACCTGTATGGCAAACTTCGAACACGTGCTTTCCTACCGGCTTGAGGTTATACATGCTGTAGAATGTTGCTACCTCATACACTTCAATAGACTCTATACCCAGCAGGGATGCAACATAGTCCATTGTCTCGGGACTCAGCCACCCCCCAAACTCTTCCTGAGCGAGGTGTAACAAAGGTATCAGAGCACTCTTTTGCTTTCCTTCCGGATAGCGATCAATCATGGCCTGTACCTCTTTTAATTTATCTTCTGAAAACTTGATCATTTGCTATTGATTTAAGCGTCCATTTCACCGGCAATCAGGTTAAGGCTACTCAGTGTAACAATCGCATCACTGAGCATGGTATCCTTAACAATCTCGGAATAGGCCTGGTAATATATAAAGCAGGGCCTCCTGAAATGCAGCCTGAACGGTGCACGACCACCATCACTGATGAGGTAAAAGCCCAGTTCTCCATTTCCGCCTTCCACTGCATGGTAAACCTCTCCTGAAGGTATCTCTGTTTCACCCATGACAATTTTAAAATGGTAGATAAGTGCTTCCATTTTAGTATAAACATCAGCCTTTTCAGGAAGGTAATAAGCGGGGGTATCAGCATGGTATACATCAGCTTCAGTACCCTTGAAGTCCTGAACCTTTTGGTATGCCTGGCGGATGATGCTGAGGGATTGCCAAATTTCTTCGTTACGCACCATGAAACGGTCATAGTTGTCACCCGTTGTTCCTACTGGGATGATGAAATCAAAATCCTCATAAGACGAATAAGGTGCATGAACACGCACATCATAGTCAATACCTGCAGCACGTAAATTTGGACCAGTAAAACTGTAATTCAGTGCACGTTCAGCAGAAATAGCACCCGTTCCCTGTGTCCGCTCAATGAAAATCCTGTTTCGGGTGAAAAGATTTTCAAATTCTTTCCATACACCGGGGAATTCTTCCAGGAACTTTTCCAACTTGCGGAATGCTGTATCAGAAAAGTTACGCTCAAAGCCCCCAATCCTACCCATGTTGGTGGTAAGGCGGGAACCACAAACCTCCTCATAAATTTCATAAACGAGTTCCCGGTACTGCATCACATAGAGAAACCCGGTGTACGCGCCCGTATCCACACCCACGATAGAGTTGCAGATCAAATGATCACTTATCCGCGCCAATTCCATGATGATGACCCTGAGGTAATCTACACGCTTGGGCGTTTTCACACCAAGCAGTTTCTCACAGGTCATGTGCCAACCCATGTTATTAAGAGGGGCCGAGCAATAATTGAGGCGGTCAGTGAGTGTTGTGATCTGATATAGCGGTCTGCGTTCTGCCAGCTTCTCAAAAGCCCTGTGGATATAACCAACAGTAGATTCAGCTTTGACTATTCGCTCCCCATCCATTTCCAAAATGTTCTGGAATACACCATGGGTGGCCGGGTGGGTAGGACCCAGGTTCAGCCGTGTAGTTTGCTTTTCTATTGAGCCTTCCGGCAAATTGATATTGACTTGTTCAGGCATATTCTGTTGTTTTATCTGCCAAACATTTCATCGTCCTTGTCGATCCTGGTTTGGTCTTCCAGGGGAAACTCTTTTCTCAATGGGAAGTAATCCATTTCATCCACATTCAAAACCCTTCTGAGGTCTGGATGACCAATGAAGTTGATTCCAAAAAAATCATAGGTCTCCCGCTCCATCCAGTTTGCCCCACTGAACAACCCGGTTGCAGTATATACATCCGGTTTGGCAACTGGCACATAAATTTTCATCCGGATACGCACATTCTTGACCAGGTTGTGGAGGTGATAAACCACCGCTAGTTCCTGTCCTTCTCTTTCAGGATAATGGACTCCGGTTAAATCTGTCAGAAACTGAAAACCCAGATCGGGATCATCGTAGAGCAATGTGAGTGCTTTCAGATTAAATTCCGGCTGAATGGTAAAAGAAAGCATACCATAGGGAAACTCCCAGGCCAGTATTCGGTCTCCGAATTGCCTCGACAGTATTTCCCTGATTGTATCGTAATGTGTTGACATGTTATCCGTTTTGGGAATTATTGGATGCCGTATCCTTCCAGCAATGCCTTATATTGTTCACCATTTCTGCGACGCAGGGATTCGTCTTGAACAAGATCCTGAATCTTCAGTACGCCATCGATGATAGCTTCAGGTCTGGGCGGACAACCAGGCACATATACATCAACTGGGATGACCTGGTCAATTCCCTGCAAAACAGAATAGGTATCGAAAATACCGCCACTGGAAGCACAAGCACCAACAGCCATTACCCAACGTGGTTCAGCCATTTGGAGGTAAACCTGCCTAAGTACCGGAGCCATTTTTTTAGCTATTGTACCCATCACCATGAGCAAGTCGCACTGACGTGGAGAGAAGCCAACACGCTCTGAGCCGAACCTCGACAAATCATAATGCGAACCCATGGTTGCCATGAATTCAATTCCGCAGCATGATGTTGCAAAAGGAAGCGGCCACATGGAATTTTTTCTTGCTAGTCCCACTACTTTATCCAGCGACGTGGCAAAGAATCCCTCCCCCATATGCCCTTCAGGCATCACGACCTGGTTAATACCGCGGTCTGATGTGTCTTTTTCTATCAAGTTAAAACGAACCGGACGAGCCATATACTTTGATTTGTTATAAATAACAACAAAAGTCTGTAGGATTACCCACAGACATGAATATCTATTCTTCCCAGTGAAGGGCGCCTTTTTTAATTATATAAACGAATCCAGCCAGAAAGAAAGCCACGAACATCAATACTGCAAGAAAACCATCCCAGCCCAATCCCCTGAAGTTAACCGCGTAGGGATAAAAAAAGATAACTTCAACATCAAACAACACAAAGAGGATCGCTACCAGAAAATATTTGATAGCCATAGGCTGACGTGCATTTCCGAACTGCTCTATACCACTTTCAAAAACTTGAAGCTTATCGGAAGTCAGTCTTTTCGGACCCAGCAACTGACTCCCCAGGATCATAACGGATACCAGTCCCAATGCAAAAAGGAGCTGGATACCGATGGGGAAATAATCACTCGCCTTGCTGATTTCCGGATTCTGTCCAATTGCTTGCACCTGAAGGAAAAACATCCTAATCATCGGTTTAAATTTCAAGGCGCAAAGTTAATCAAATTGCCAATGTAGCAAAGAAAAGAAAGGGATTTAATTAGTAAAAAGGGGGAGAGAGGAGCGAGAAGGCACAAGGCAAGAGGCACGAGCTTGCCTGCCGAAGGCAGGGGACGAGGGAAAAGGGAAAAGGGACGAGTACAAGTGATAAGTGAAGAAGGATTAAATAAAAAACAGGGAGCCAAAAGCATTTAAACCTTTCATCTCCCTGTAAAACTTTACTAACTATTAGACTTCTTAAGGAATTTTCATTTTAAAATAAACTCCTCGTATTTAGCTTTCGATAGGTAAATTTGTGCCTCGTCCCTTGTGCCTTGTGCCTTGTGCCTATTACCCAACCTACTTCTTCTGCCCTGCAGCCAGTGCCTTTTGGATAATATCCCTGTTCTTGATAGCGTCCTGGTTATTGGGATCAATTTCGATTATCTTGTCGAGGAATGCTAAAGCCCCAGCCAGGTCCTTCTTGATATTGGCTGTGTAGCCGGCAAGATAACCA
>JBILSG010000191.1:0-5068 GCA_044372235.1 Chitinophagaceae bacterium | reverse complement strand
CAGCGAAACAGCAGCCATCATCAATGCCAATAATCCCATGAGCAGGCAAGGGCTTTATAACTTGGACCCTACGCGCAAGGGCTTCGGTTATGGCGTGAATGGTGCCATGACGAAATATGTTTCCGTTCCGGCGCGGTGTTTGCACAAGGTCCCGGATCAGGTGCCCTTTGAAGAAGCTTGCCTGACAGAACCCTGCTGTGTGGCCTATAATGCAGTGGTCATGAACGCCCGGATCAAACCGGGTGATAGGGTTATTGTAATCGGGCCCGGTACGATAGGCATATTGTGTGCCGCCATGGCAAGGCTTTGCGGAGCTGAAGTGGCCATCGTTGGACTCGAAAACGACAGCAAAAGGCTGGAATTATCCCGAATATATGGTTGCACTCCTATAGTGGGTGATGCACTGCAATGGGCTTTGGAACGGGATGGTTTGGGTGCCGATTGTATCATTGACGCGGCAGGGAACAGTGCCACTTTAAAACTGGCATTGCAATGGGTGCGGCCCAATGGGCACATCACCAAAGTGGGTTGGGGACCGCAGCCGCTCAATTTCTCTCTGGACCCATTGGTGCAGAAAAATGTTACCCTCCAAGGCAGCTTCAGCCACAACTGGCCGATTTGGGAAAAAGTGATTGGATTGATGTCAACCGGAGCCTTGGATGTTAAACCCATCATTGGAGGTGTGTGGGCATTGGAGGACTGGCATACTGCATTTGACAAAATGCATCATGGCGAAGTGGTCAAAAGTGTTTTAAAACCCTGATCGCATGAGGCTCAAGAATAAAGTAATAATTATTACAGGAAGTACAACTGGCATTGGAAAAGGTATTGCGCGGAGGTGTGTTGCTGAAGGTGCCTGTGTGTTGATTCATGGTTTGGAAGCAGCATGGGCAGATGCATTATTGCTGGAACTGGGCGAAGAATCAGCAGCGGTCTGTATTTGCGACCTGGCTGATGAAGCATCCCCAAGGCTACTGGTGCATGCAGCATTGTCCCGATTTGGTAGAATAGATGGCATTGTCAACAACGCTGCCAAGGTGGCATCCTCAGACATTTCATCAACTGATCTTGCATACCTGCAGGGTATGTTCAACATCAACAGTACAGCACCGCTGATGTTGATCCGTGAAGCACTGCCTGAACTTGCGAAAAGCAAAGGTGCTGTCCTGAACATCGGTTCCGTTAATGCATACAGCGGCGAGCCTAATCTGCTTGCCTATAGCATGTCGAAGGGTGCCCTGATGACCATGACCAGGAACCTGGGTGATGCCCTTTTCAGGACATACGGGATCAGGGTAAATCAGGTTAATCCGGGTTGGGTACTCACTGAAAATGAAGCAGAAAGGAAAAGAAAGCACGGACTGGCTGAAGACTGGTATAAGGATCTGCCGGAAGTATATGCACCCGCTGGTCGTTTGCTTTCTCCTGAAGAAATTGCTGCAGCTGTAATCTATTGGTTATCAGACGAAAGTGGTCCGGTAAGCGGACAAGTAGTTGACCTGGAACAGTATCCTTTCATCGGCAGAAACCCTCCCAAAGATTCTTCCACCATCTCTAAAAAATAAATTGATGCCACAGTTAGCGGTATTCCCCAAAGCATTTATGCATGCCTTGTGTAAAGACGGAACCATGAAAGTGGCAGAATGGATTGATCTTGCCTGTTCACTGGATGTAGAGGGACTGGAATGGTATGCCGGTTTCCTGGAAATGTCGGATGCGAAAAACTGGCCTTTATTCAGACAAATGGTTCAAGATAAGGGAAAAACCATCCCTATGATGTGTTGTTCTCCGGATTTTACACATCCTGAAAAGGCTTTCAGGGATGCTGAAGTGGCTAAACAGAAAAACTGGATTGATATGACCCATAGCCTGGGTGGAAAATATTGCAGGGTTTTATCGGGCCAGCGCAGGCCGGAACTGACTATCCCAGAGGGTATTGAATTGGCCGCTTCTTGCATCAACGAATGTTTACCCTATGCTGCTGACCGCGGAATCACCCTCATCATAGAAAACCATTATAAGGATGATTTCTGGACCTATCCCGAATTCGCCCAACAAATGGATGTTTTCTGCCAGTTGGTCGACAGCATCATAGACCCGGGTTTCGGTGTGAATTATGATCCCAGCAACGCTTTTTTGGCTGGCGATGATCCACTGGAACTTCTGAAAAGGGTTTCAAAAAGAGTGGTGACTATGCATGCCAGTGACCGTTACCTGAAGTATGGCACTTTAGAAGATTTAAGAAAAGAAGAAGGCGGCGCTGCAGGTTATGCCAAACGTCTGAGCCATGGTGAGATTGGCAAAGGATTGAATGATTATGATGCCATATTCACTGAATTGAAATCAGTTGGTTTCAATGGGTGGATAAGCATAGAAGATGGTGTTGATGGAATGGATCAGCTTGAGCGAAGTGTTGCCTTTGTCAACAAAAAAATCCGGCAGTACTGGCCATAAAAAAGCCCGCTTGGTAATCTGCGGGCTTTTTCGTATATTTTTACAGCTGATCAGAATTTCAATGTCCTGGGCAGGTATTTTTCAATCAACTCTGTATAATAGGATTTCAAAACCTTCCAATCTGGAGGCGTTGGACATTTTGAATACAAATCATAAGGGTTGAAGAGTTTCACCCATTTCAGCATATTCCTATCATGGTCGTCTAAAAGGTGGTCGTATGCACCTTCCCTGTGCCATGCATAGAAGGAATGGTAGCGGAGCATGTACAATGCTTCTTCAGGGAGATGATCCTTCATCATCTGATAAATATATTCATCGTGTCCCCAGCTCATGTGCACGTTCCTCAATCCACAGTTGGGGGAATAAACGCCATATTGGGTATTGTAACGGGAGTCATTGAAATCCGGATTCTCTTTGAAGAACTCAGAATAAATGATTTTGTCGGAATAGGCACATCCCACAGGGAAAGTATCTCCAACCACAGCCCATTGTGGCTCACCAAAAAGGCATAAAACCTTACCCATGTCATGCATCAATCCAACCAGTACCATCCAGTCAGGATGACCATCCCTTCTGATAGCTTCAGAGGTCTGAAGTAGATGCTGGAACTGATCAAGATCAGTATCTGGGTCAGAATCATCAACCAGTTCATTCAGGAAATCAAAGGCATCCCAGATGGGCATTTCCTTTTTATCAAAAGACAGGTACTGCCTTCTTTTTTCCATCACAAAATCATAGGTCTGATACGTGTGGTTCAGCCTGTAAAACTCCCTAACAGTATCTCTGGCAGGCTCTTCGTAGTTCCTGTATGCTTCAGTTGATTTTGCCTGTGCAATTGTTTCCGGATCGGGGTAACGCTCCAGTAAATCATCTTCCCACTCATCCAGACTGCCGAGGGGATTGATTTCTTTGGATGTGAATTGATTGTTCTGCATGATGACTGATTGATTTATTATAAAATTATGAACTTTTTGCTGAATGACAGGGCATTTTACAATTACAAGATTTAAAATTTTTATGACAATTGTTTAAAATCGCTTAACTTAAACAACCATTAACCCCGATAACGATTGCCATGAGATTGCATTTTGCCGACTACCTCATTATTTTCATCTATTTTGTCTTTGTTATTGCTGTTGGATTTATCATCAAAAGGAGGATTAAGTCAAGCAACGATTTTCTGAACAGCAACAGGAGTATTCCGCTTTGGATAACCAGTTTGGCATTTATATCAGCTAATCTGGGCGCACAGGAAGTTCTGGGTATGGTGGCATCGGGTGCTAAATATGGCATCATGACCGTCCATTTTTACTGGGTTGGGGCCATTTTTGCGATGATCTTTCTTGGCGTTTTCATGATGCCCTTCTATTATGGAAGCAAAGCAAGAAGTGTCCCGGAATACCTGAAGCTCAGGTTTGATGAAAAGACACGTGGCTTAAATGCCATCACATTTGCTGTCATGACTGTTTTTTCCTCAGGGATTTCACTCTTTGCATTGGCCAAATTACTTGAAATCATTCTTCAGTGGGATTTCGACCTCTGTATCTGGGCAGCTGCCGGTATTGTGATGGTGTATACTTTTCTGGGTGGACTTACAAGTGCAGTATACAATGAGGTTTTGCAGTTTTTTTTGATTGTGCTTGGATTATCTCCACTTGTAATAGTGGCACTTCAAGATGCCGGAGGATGGGAAGCTATCAAAGCCGGACTTGAGCCGCAATATACACATGCCTGGAAATACATGGGTACGGCAGAACAAAACAGCATGGGCATCAACTTCATATCGTTGATATTCGGATTGGGTTTTGTCATGTCATTTGGTTATTGGTGTACAGATTTTCTGGTTGTTCAACGGGCTATGATTGCCAAAAATATGAGCGCTGCCCAGCGGACACCTGTCATAGCAGCCATACCTAAACTGCTGATGCCCCTAATAGTAGTTCTCCCCGGTGTTATCGCCATAGCACTGACTAAAACAGCTCAGGGTGACGACGCCTACCGGATTCCTATGGCAGCATCTGGGGGATATGATTATACAATGACTCTTCCTTCTCTCATCTCCCATTACTACCCAAGCGGATTGCTGGGTGTAGGTATTACTGCATTGATTGCCTCGTTTATGAGTGGTATGGCAGGTAATGTTACGGCCTTCAATTCTGTTTTTACCTATGATATTTATCAGGCTTATTTCTTCAAAAACAAGTCAGACAAACATTACCTGCAAGTGGGTAAATGGGTTACGCTCTTTGGAATTCTTTTTTCCATCGCAACAGCTTACATCGCAGCAAGTTTTAATAACATCAATGATTTTCTCCAACTCGTTTTCAGCTTTGTAAATGGTCCGCTTTTCGCAACGTTTATGCTAGGCATGTTCTGGAAAAGAACAACAAGCGACGGCGCTTTCTGGGGATTGTTGGGAGGCACCATAGCAGCTGCCATTACACATGGACTAACTATTGCCGAAGGAAAAGGAGGCTGGATTGCTCCCATGTATCCAATCAGCAGTGGAATGGGACAAGCCTTCATCGTGGCATCTTTCTCTTGGCTCGCAAACTTCATCATTACCATTTTTGTAAGTCTCATTACAAAACCAAAGCCTGATGAGGAATTGAAA
>JBILSG010000189.1:0-5074 GCA_044372235.1 Chitinophagaceae bacterium | reverse complement strand
CCTACAAATCCTGCCAATCCTCCTACAGCAAAAGTATTTTTCTCATCCACAGGTATGGAATACTTGGTGGTGAGTGCGAGCGGTGTTCCTACTATCGTTGTTGTGGCACCTAGTGAAAACCTGTCGGTTATACCGAACTGGGCCTGAAAAGCCACGCCATAAAGGGTCTGAATATAAACTTCGCCCTTATCCATGGGTAGTGCCGAAGGGGTATAAAAGTAACGTGAGGGATGCGGGTTGGGGTATACCACTTTACCTCCAATGATATTCTCGCGTGTAGCGGGTTTGATCGATTTAACGGTATAGGCCGGGATGGAAAGCAGCTTACCGTTTTGGAGCCTGATGGTCACTTCGCGTGGGTCTTCTGAAACAATATAACCCGCAAAATGCTCACCGGAATTGGTAGAAAGTATCACCAGAGCACTGTCTGAAGCAGCCGGAATCGCGGTTTCCTTTTTTTCTTGAGCTTGCACAGCAGACAACATTAGAATACCTGTCAGTAAAAAGGATACTATTCTCATGGTTGAACTTTTCTTGGTAACATATAAACAGCTACAAAGATATTCTTCTTTCTAACCCTATTTGATATTGATATGCAGTAAATTCAAGTAAGTTAAATTGTTTTCATGCCAATCAGGTTATGCATCTCCTTTATTTTCGCTTGCACATTTTTATCTGCAATCAGCCAGAACTCACCCAATGTTGTGCTTATTTTGGCAGACGACATGGGTTATGGTGATTTGGGTATTCATGGAAACCCTGTCATTCATACCCCGACTTTAAATCAGTTAGCCAAGGATGGTATGCGGATGGACAGGTTTTATGTTTCACCACTTTGCGCACCTACAAGAGCAAGCATTCTCACAGGCAAATACCATCTTTCTACAGGTGTGATCTCAGTTTCTAAGGGCCTGGAAGTTATGCGGGCAGAGGAGTTTACATTGGCAGAGCTTTTCAAGGTCAACGGATATGCCACAGGTATTTTCGGTAAATGGCATAATGGTGCTCATTATCCCAACAGGTCTATTGATCAGGGGTTTGACGAGCATCTTGGTTTTTCAGCCGGTCACTTATCTAACTATTTCAATCCTGTTCTGGAAAAAAATGGTGAAGAGGTCAATACGAAAGGATATATCACCGATATTATTGCGGATGCGTCTATTCGTTTCATGAAAGCGCAGCAAAAAGAAGGAAAGCCTTTCTTTTGCTATGTGCCTTTCAACGCACCACATTCACCTTTTCAGCTTCCTGATGCTTATTTTAAAAAGTATAAGGCAATGGGATTGGATGATCGGCTTGCTTCTGTTTACGGTATGGTTGAAAACATGGATCATAATATTGGGAAAATCCTGAATTACCTCAGCAAAGCAGGTATTGAGGAGCAAACCATAGTAATCTTTCTATCTGATAACGGTCCGAATGGTGAACGTTTCAACGCCGGTATGAAAGGAGTAAAGGGCAGCGTGCTGGAAGGAGGAATTCGTGTTCCCTTTTTTATTCGTTGGCCCGGTAAGATAAAACAGTTGCGTGTTTCAGATATACCTGCCGCACATATTGATCTTTTCCCAACCCTTAAAAATTTATGTGGACTGCAAACTGCACCAGCATCAAAACTGGATGGCGTGGATCTGAGTAATTTGATGCTGGATCAATCCGAAATGATTTTACCGGCGCGTAACATTTTCACGCATGTGAATCAAATGACCGTACCTGTGGTACCCATTCCCGGCAGTATCCTGATGGATGGAAATCGTTACGCAATCGATAAGTCGGGATATCATTTGTACAAGGTCATGGATACCAATGCTGGCAATGTGAACAGGTATCAACCTGATTTGCCTGTTGTGAAAAAGATGGATTCCTTGTATCTTGATTGGTTCGCGAATCAGGTCTCGGCAATGGATCTTCAGAGAACGATTGTACTATCCGAAAAGGGGGTTGATTTGCCTGCATTTGAAGCAAAGGTCACGAATGGCATTCAATTCAAGGAAGGTCATGCATGGGCTCATGATTGGATTTCCGGATGGCATTCTACTTCAGATAGTATCCAATGGAATATGGAATGTATTCGTCCGGGTAAATATACTGTCAGTATGGAGTATCAGTGTAAACCGGAAGATGTTGGCGCTGCAATTGACATCAGTATAGCTGGCTCCCGGAAAACTTTCCGGATCGATAAACCATATTCATCAGACAGCATTCAGGGACCCGACAGGTTTTCGCGGATTGAAGCTCCCGAAATGAAGTCATGGGGTAAGCAGTTGATTGGCACATTTGATATTGAAAAGGGTTCTCAGCAAATCTCTCTCAAGGCTGTTCAAATCAAAGGACAACACGTAGCTGAATTCCGCAGACTGCGCATCAGTTTCATTTCAAATACAGCTGCAGGGATTCCTGAACATAAAAATTGAAATCATTTAATTTTTCATTTTAGCAATATGTTTGTTGTACATGTATGAAGCCATGAGGAGGATAAGCCCCATTACTATCAGCACCATGGTTCTGCTGATATTACCCATATTAGCCATGTCATAAAAAAGAATCTTGATCAGTGTAATTCCCATTAAACTCATTCCGCTGATGCGGTCATGCTTCCTGTTTTTCAATAAACCTATCACTATGAGCACCAGGGCATAGAGACCTGCAATGATGCTGAGTCCGAGTTTATACTGATTGGCATAGCCTAGCACATCCATCCAGTGGATGAATTCGTTGCAGATCAAACCCAGGAAGAGGGCGTTGAATCCTATAGACAGGAGCCTGTTCCCGACTGGTTTGCCGGGGAAAAGTTCCATGTCTTTTTTCAATCCCCAAACGGGTAAAGCAATCACTGCCATTAAGAGATACCGGATACCCAGCTTCAGCCATGAAGGTCCGGCTCCTCCTGCAAGGTAAGTTTCACGGATTTCTCCAAGCCTTGTAAACCCTGTAGTTAGGAATGCAACTATAAGGCACCCCGCAAAAATCTGCAGGAGAAAATGCAGCTGCTCATTTTTCAGTTTACTCCTGTTCAGGTATTGCCAGGCAGCAGCATAAACGGCTGCAAAGGAAATAAGTTTGATGTCTAGAAATCCCTGTTCCAGTGTCCAGGGCTGGGATGAAGTCATGGCCGGCCAGGCATGTCTTATTTCCAGGTGCACAGACAGGTAAAGGACCAGAAAGAAAGCCAGTCCGCCTATTGTCTGGAGTTCATTACGTTGTGCATAGGCTGGCAGGGATTGATCAGGTTTGAGTTGGATATAGAGCCATAGCAATCCCGAAGCCACCATCAGGGAGCTGAGGAAAGCCATGTTGGCAAAGGGAATGTAAGTGGCTATTATTTTTTCACCTGTGAGGTAGTGAGCCTGCCAGTCGATTGCAAGGCTCAGCAGTGTCAGGAAAAGCAGTGCTGCAGCCAGTTTCCTGTAAGGTATGCTTCCCGTTTTGCGGTAAACGGTGCTCAGTGCTGCTGCTTCTGCCACCCAGAAAATGGTAATTAGGTTTCCCTTCCATGCGATGGGTACCATGATGGTGAATAAAGCAATGGCGAGACCGAACAGAAACTGGTGAACACTTTCATCGCTCAGTTTCATCCGTTTAATTTGCGCGCCAATCAGGAAATGGATGAACCCGGCACTCAGGGCAAAAAGGGTTAGGTGATGCCGGTTGGCATCAAAGCGACCATCACTCAGGAAGACATCCCATAGGAGCAGGTAACCTGCGGCAAAGAATAGGATGGAGTTCAACAGCAGGATGGTGATTTCCGAAAGGATATAGGGTTGCTGGTGGCGGATTTTGTAGGCCAGAAAAGTGCCCATGAAGAGCAGGAAATTCAGGGTCAGCAACAGCATCAAACCAATCCAGTTCTCTTCCGTTGGTGTTGCATTCGTCAGTGCTGCGATGTGGATGATCCAGCTGAATACAAAACCCATGCGGTATACCGGTTTCCAATCTTTGAAAACAGAAAGCAGGAGCAATCCTGCATTCACAACCGATATATACCCCATCAGCACCGCGGCTTGTCCGCTCCCCTTGCTAAGCAGGAATGGGATGGCATAAGCTGCAACCTGTCCGAGTAAAGCAATCACCTGCCTGTTGTATTGTAAGGAAGTGAAAACAGCTGCTGTCGTTGTCAGCAGCATGATACCAAACGCAGGCAGTTGCGGAATCAGTCCGTACAGACTATAAGCAATATAACTGATGAAATAGGCCGTACCTATCGCTCCGCCCGTCATGACCGCACTGTACTCTTCGAACTTTGTTTTCAACCTCCAGCCCACTGTACCCAGTGCCAGTGCAAAGCCATAGCCAGTGATAATGCGCACCAGCGGCGAGATGAGATCTTTGTCGATGGCATATTTGGCACCGATAAAAACACCCACCATCAGTATCAGTATACCGATTTTGTTGAAGAGGTTGGTGCCAATCAGGTTTTCCAGTTTTGCCTGCCGTTCTTTCTGGTATTGTGCATAGTCGCGACTGAACTGGGAAGGTTTATTGGGAAGCGCTACTGGAGTAGCTGGACTGCTGGTTGGAGCAGGTGATGTAGGTATTGAAGTCAGGGGTTCTTGGGGCTGAGCAGGAGTGATGGAAGAAGTTCCTGTTTTCAGTTTTTCCAGTTCCTGGCGGATGCTGTTGAGCTCATTGAATTTGGCGCCCAGGAGCTGACTGAGTTGCTGTACCTGAGTTTCCAGTTCGGAGATACGTTGGTGGTTGGGTTCCATGTAATGGATTGAACATTTAATGTACAAAAAAAAGGTGAATATTCCTTAAAAATCGGTGGGTTGACAGATAAGCGGTCATCAGCGAGGCGGACAAGCCATTTATCGGTAATTTTGCATAGCACAAAAAATTACATGCAAGACAAGCTGAAACAACTATCTAAAAGTCTGGAAGGACAATTATACACCGATAAAACTATGCGCACCCTTTATGCCACCGATGCGTCGGCTTACCGGGAGATGCCGCTGGCGGTGGCCATTCCTGAGACGAAGGAGGATATTGTAAGCCTGATTAGGTTTGCCCGTGAAAACGGGACTTCCCTGATTCCGCGGACAGCCGGTACATCGCTGGCCGGACAGGTTGTGGGTCATGG
>JBILSG010000190.1:0-5074 GCA_044372235.1 Chitinophagaceae bacterium | reverse complement strand
AGGTGGCTCCAGGCTTCTCTGCAACCGTTTTACCGGCCCTGCGGGCTACCCTGTTGCAATCTCCTTCCACAAATGAATCAAAAGTGTAAATGGGATTGAGCTGTGAATCAATCTGCATCTTCTTCAGGCCGGGTATGACAAATGGATTCTTGACATGATTATTGATCACAAGCGGAAAATCCATTTCATTGTTTGAATAACTCTTAAAAGTCTGTCCACTCACATCCATCGTCAGTGGCTTCGACTTCCCATTGCCGCTATCTACCATGATCCTGTATTCGAGTCTGGCATCCTTGCCCAACTCACGCTTGAGCGTCTTGGCAAGCAGGTTGATATAATGCTCCTCTATATACTCGTAGAAGAACTGACTGGGTACCTGGATCGTAAGCACATTGTCTTTCAATCCTACAGGTCTGATAGGTTCAAACCATGTTTTGAAGTGTTGCCACTCCACAATGTCCTTGATGATTACAAGACAACTACTCCAGATTTTCTCAAATGGTTTTTCCATTGCTCAATAAACAGTTTTACTTGCCTGATTTACAGGTTCTTGTTAACCTTCCTTCACATAAAGAACATGACAACTGTTTTGTATCACAATTGGTATGACTTCTTTATAAGTATCGGATTTTCAAAGGGTTTTACGGGGTCGGTGTTGTTTGTCAGCACAAAGTCAATCTCTCAACATCTTTTCCACAATAAGTGGGCAGACGGCGAATATAGAATCATGTTTCAACAAAAAAAATTTTTTATTCCACATTATTTTCCACTATTGAAATGGATTGATTTTTTATCAATTTTCGCTCATTTTTTTTGGAAAATTCAAAATCTAGTCTACCCAATTGCAAGCCTCCCCATCCCACCTGATTAACCCAAACCTGCCTGCCTGCTGCATTGCGGTATTCACGTGGTTTTTCAAAGAAACGATGGGTGTGCCCGCCTATAATCAAGTCAATGTTTTCTGATGTTTTCGCAAAAATTTCATCGCTCACCTTGTCGTCAGCATACTTATCCCCAAGATGGGATATGCAGATGACCATATCGCAATGCAACTTCTTGCGGAGATGTTCTGCAGTATTGTTTGCAGCCACAACGGGATCCTGATAAACAGTTTTCCCATACAACGATTCAGGAACCAACCCTTCAAGCTCAATACCTACCCCAGTTACACCTATACGAATATCACCCTTTTTAAAAACCTTATAGGGAACATACAAACTTTCCATCGGTGTACCATCAAAACCATAATTACACATCACAATGGGAAACCTGCCATGTGTGGTCAACTGCGTGGCGAAATTTTCAAACCCGGCATCAAAATCATGGTTGCCCATAATGCCTGCATCATACCCCATCATGCGCATGGCTTTCATCTCCGGCTCTCCTTTGAAAACATTGAAATAAGGTGTTCCCTGAAAGATATCTCCGGCATCAAGCAGGAGCACATGCTCCTCCTGCATTCGGATGCTGTTTATTAAAGCTGCCCTGGCTGCCACACCGCCCATGCCTGCATTCCTTGTTCCATCTTTGGGGAATGGGTCAAGCCTGCTGTGTACATCGTTGGTATGGAGGATGGTAAGCCTGCTTACCTTTTCAGCCGCAAAAACAGAGGGTTCCCACAAAAGACTCCCTGCAGCCATGCTGCCTGATGCAATGAAATTTCTCCTGTTCATTTGCTTATCCTTGTATTGTTTGCTGTAGTGATCTTCCTTCCCTCCCGCTGATGCCACTGGCAATACGCTATGATGGCATCGCGCTGCAAATAGCCCGTCCTGTTCTGCTTCAACTCCCTGAATGCCCTGAAACCGCCACCTCCGTCTACCGCATAATCAGAATTAACCATGTTATATATTACAGCAGGGTCCAGTGGCTTATCCCCTATCCTTATATCCACAGCCTTCTTGTTTTCTATCCGGTAACTGAGTCCGGCTACCCCTCCACCGCCGCCTTCTGCAGCGAGTCGCTGCACGTACTGCTGCAAGACCGCTCCCTGCACGGGTACAATCACCAGCTGATTGTCGAAGGGCATCACCTCAAAAACCATTCCGCGTGTAACCGGACCAGCCGCAAATCGGTTCACCCTCACTCCGCCATGGTTCATAAATGCCACATCGGCCTTCCCGTCAAACATGGTGCGTGCGGCCCAGAGGTAAGCGTCTGCCAGGAAATTGCCAAGCGGACTATCAGGCAGTTCCTTCAACAGCTCCTGCTGATTCTGAACCAACACCTCATCCATCGTCTTGCCAACACTGTCGCGGTAAGGCCTGACTAACTGCAACAAAGCGGTATCAACCGAACGGGTGGGATTAACCGGATATCCCTTGTACGTGATGCCTGACAAGCTGATTCCCGTGCTGCATGCAGTTAGAAGTAACGGGAAAAGGGCTGATAAAAGGAAACGTCTCATATAGAAAGGTAGATTGCGGAAATTAGTCATTTTTTGTGGTAACTTCGCCCAAATTGTTTTTTACCATGGCATTTGATCTCACAGGCAAAATTGTTGCCAAATTTGAAACCATCCAGCGTAGTGCTACCTTCAAAACAAGGGAATTCGTTGTAGAAACGAATGAAGATATCAATGGCAGGACCATCACCAACTTTGTAAAATTTCAGACTGTTCAGGATCGCACAGGTATCCTTGACCGATTCAACGTTGGAGACACTGTAAAAGTTCATTTTAATATCAAAGGATCTCGATGGGAGAAAAACGGACAGGTTAACTACATCACCAACCTCGACGCCTGGAGAATTGAACAAGTGAGCATGGGTGCTGGCGGTGGCATCGAAACACCTCCTGCTTTCTCACCTGACCCAATGGGACAATCAGGTGCGGCAGACGACCTGCCTTTCTGATTATTTCATGCAGCAGGAGATCCAATTGCAGCTTACCCCGGCTGAAGCATCACAGGAATACAGCATCAAGGCTGCTATTGCCAATCACCTGGGTAAAAAAACCTCCGCTATAACCGGCTTCAGGATACTGAAAAAATCCATCGATGCCAGGAGAAGAAATGTATTGTTCACCCTGAAGGTTAATGCCTTTACTGATGAACCTTTCTCAGACTTCTCCTACCCGCAGGTAAACTTCCCTACACTGAAGCCTGATGCAGAAAGGGTTGTCATAATCGGGGCTGGTCCGGCAGGACTATTCGCAGCCCTTGAGCTGATCGAAAAGGGCATCAAACCGGTGATCCTGGAAAGGGGTAAGAATGTGCGCGACAGGCGTCGGGATCTGGCTGCGCTCAACCGCGAAGGCATACTGGATGACGACAGCAACTATTGCTTCGGTGAAGGCGGTGCAGGTACCTACAGTGATGGTAAACTCTATACACGCAGCAACAAAAGGGGCAGCATCGATAAAATCCTACAGCTCTTTGTCCAATTCGGCGCAGACCCTGCCATACTTTACACCGCTCACCCCCATATCGGAACCAACAAATTACCGGGTATCATCCAGGCGATGCGGGAACAAATAATAGCATCAGGAGGTGAAGTGCATTTCAATGAAAGGGTAACAGATCTCACCCTTGAAAATAACTGCATCAAGGCAGTTATCACGGCCAACGGCAACAGCTTTTCGGGAAAGGACATCATCATGGCCACAGGGCATTCCGCAAAAGATATTTTCGAGCTGTTGCACCGCAAACAAATCCTCATTGAAGCCAAACCTTTTGCCATGGGTGTGCGCATCGAACACCCGCAAACATTGATCGACTCCATACAGTATCACTGTCCGCTTAACACAACCAGAGACCCTCACCTGCCACCTGCTGCCTATCAACTGGTAGAACAGGTCCGGGGCAGAGGCGCCTTCTCTTTTTGTATGTGTCCGGGTGGCATCATCGCAACAGCATCAACAAGCCAGGAAGCCCTGGTCGTAAACGGATGGAGTCCGAGTAAACGCAATAACCCCTTCGCCAACTCTGGCATGGTGGTGCAGGTGGAGCTGACAGACCTGAAAAAAATGGATAGCCCGCTAACGATGCACGATTTTCAGGAATCGGTGGAACGCAAAGCTTATGAAGCCGGCGGCGGACGATTCGTTGCACCGGCGCAGCGCATGACAGATTTTGTCATGAACCGCTCATCCTCATCGTTACCGGAAAATTCATACATCCGTGGCGTCAATCCGGTTAACTTGCATGAGGTATTACCTGGATTTGTAAGTGCCACGCTTCGGGAAGCTTTCAAGCAATTCGGGAAGAAAATGAAAGGATACCTCACCGATGAAGCCATCATCATAGCACCGGAAAGCCGTACTTCTTCACCGGTCAGGATACCGCGTGACCCCGAAACACTCAGGCATCCGCAAATTCAAAACCTATTTCCCTGCGCCGAAGGCGCAGGCTATGCAGGTGGCATCGTAAGTGCAGCCATGGATGGACAGAAGGTAGCCAACCACTTATCATTTTTCCATAAAAGTGTCTGATTTTCAACGTAATTTTCCGGCACTAACTACTGACATGGAACAAATTCTCAAAATAAACGGACTGAAAAAAAACTTTTCAGGACAAAAAGCAGTGGATGACATCAGCTTCTCCATCAACCAGGGATCTGTATTCGGACTACTTGGCCCCAACGGTGCAGGTAAAACAACACTGCTGCGCATGATTACCGGTATCTTCCTGCCGGATGAAGGCAACATAACACTGAACGGCAACCCTTTTGAGCCGCTGCGAGACAATGGACTGATTGGATACATGCCTGAGGAAAGGGGACTTTATAAAAAAATGAAAATTGGCGAACAGGTTCTCTACCTCGCCCGCCTGAAGGGGCTTTCCAAAAAGGAAGCCATGGAAAATATCAAATCCTGGTTCATTAAATTCCAGATGGAATCTTGGTGGAATAAAAAAGTGGAAGACCTCTCCAAAGGTATGAGCCAGAAACTGCAGTTCGTAACCACCGTAGTGCACAACCCGAAACTCATCATCCTGGATGAGCCGTTCAGCGGACTGGATCCGGTGAATGCCAACCTGATCAAGGATGAGATTTTCAACCTGGCCAAAGCTGGCGCAACCATTATTTTCAGCACCCATCGGATGGAACAGGTAGAAGAAATATGTGACCAAATCGT
>JBILSG010000188.1:0-5092 GCA_044372235.1 Chitinophagaceae bacterium | reverse complement strand
TAGAGGCTACAAGTATTGCGGCGACTTGCAATCCTTCAAATCCAGTCCCAGCCATGTATATCCATGGAACCAATGATCGTCTTGTTCCAATTACTGGTGGAGAAATGACTGCAGGAGGAACAGCTGGAGGCTTTATCTTATCACATACGCAAACTATAGATAAGTGGGTAGCACTAAACAAATGCAACTCAAACCCAGTTATAACAGATTTGCCAGATCTTGCCAATGATGGTACAACTATTAAAAAGAGGGTATACGATAATGGTAGTAATGGTGCGGAAGTAGTTAGCTATATAATTGACAATGGCGGACACACATGGCCACAAGGTTTTCAATACTTAAACGAAGCAATAATTGGAAAAACAAGTCAGGATATGAATGCATGTGAAGTGATATGGACTTTTTTTAAACGATTCAAGCGGTAGATCATTCTCTCTCTACTCACTTATGTTATAGCATGGATAAGACAAATCAAGAAACAGGAGGTAAAATCCCAAAAACTGTGCACCACAAACAAAAAACCCTTGCAAGTTCAATACCTGCAAGGGTTTCTGTTTTTTTGAAGTGGTGTGGGCCGGCCCCGACGCGTCGGGGGAACCGACACTTTAAATTATTTAAACTAACTACTAAATTCAAAAATACAAAAGCCCCGATAAAATCGAGGCTTCTGTGGTGTGGGCCGGAATCGAACCGGCGACACAAGGATTTTCAGTCCTTTGCTCTACCAACTGAGCTACCGCACCATCCGTTGCTTTTCAGCGGAGTGCAAATATAATCTAATCGCAGGAAACAACAAAATTATCCGTGTGACTTCCGTCACAAACTTTACAAGTCGTTCCATACATCTTTGCATTACGAAATTAAAATTATGGAAATACTTGGCTACATCGCATCCCTTTTTATCGGACTATCTCTCGGCCTCATCGGTGGAGGCGGATCCATCCTCACCGTACCTGTGCTGGTCTACCTCTTTGGTGTAGACCCGGTCCTGGCCACGGCCTACTCCTTGTTCATTGTCGGTGCAACCTCCCTGGTAGGTGCATTCCCCAAATACAAAAATGGAGACATCAACATCAAAACCTCCATCATCTTCGGCATCCCCTCTATCATCGCCGTTTATGCCACGCGTGCCTACCTGGTGCCCAATATCCCCAAGCACATCTTCCAATTGGGCAGCCTGGAAATCACCAAACCACTGATGATGATGATCGTCTTCGCCGTCCTCATGGTTTTTGCTTCTGTATCCATGATCAGAAACAAATCAACAAATTCAGCTGAAGAAGGTCCACAGGTTTTCAACTACCCCATGATCCTCCTGGAAGGCACGGTTGTGGGTATGCTTACAGGTTTCGTGGGAGCAGGTGGCGGATTCCTCATCATACCAGCCCTGGTGCTCTTCTCCAAACTGCCCATGAAAAAAGCCATCGGCACCTCACTCCTGATCATCGCTGTCAAGTCCCTCATTGGCTTCACCGGAGATCTGGGTAAGCAGGAAATGGACTGGACACTGCTGCTCTCCGTTACCGCACTGGCTATTGTCGGTATCTTTGCTGGGAACATCCTGAGCAAGAAAATTTCAGCCGATAGCCTGAAAAAAGGATTCGGATGGTTCGTACTGGTCATGGGCATCTACATCATCGTCAAAGAACTTTTCTTCAAATAAATATTTCAAACCAATAAAATCAACGATATGTTTTTTCAACACGTTTACGACAAATCACTCGCTCAAGCTTCTTACTTCATCGGTTGCCAAAAAGCCGGCGTAGCAGCAGTAATCGACCCGAAAAGGGATGTGGATACCTACCTGGAAATCGCCAAACAAAACAACATGACCATCACGCATATCATGGAAACACATATCCATGCAGACTTCCTCTCTGGTGCACGTGAACTGGCTGCACTCACAGGCGGAAAACTCTACCTCTCCGATGAAGGTGGTGAAGGTTGGGAATATGAGTTCGATCACATCGGACTGAAAAACGGAGATACTTTCATGGTGGGTAACCTGAAAATGGAAGTGATGCACACCCCCGGTCATACCCCTGAAAGCATCAGCTTCCTGCTTACCGATACACCTGCATCACCGGAACCAGTCATGTTCTTCACCGGCGACTTCGTCTTCGTAGGGGATATCGGTCGTCCAGATCTATTGGAAAAAGCCGCAGGTATGACAGGCACCATGAATGCCGGTGCCGAACAGATGTTCAAATCAATCGACCGCTTCAGCAAATTGCCAGACCATATCCAGGTATGGCCCGGTCACGGCGCGGGTTCTGCCTGCGGCAAAGCCCTGGGCGCTGTTCCAAGCTCCACGGTGGGCTACGAAAAAATCCGCAACTGGGCTTTCCGCTTCGCCAACGATGAAAAGGGCTTCACAAACTTCCTGCTGGAAGACCAACCGGAACCGCCTAAGTACTTCGCTATGATGAAGAAACTGAACAAGGTGGATAGGCCACTGCTGACTTCCGTTCCCACTTTGAAGGAACTTTCCAATGATGCCGCCTTGGAAGCCATGGGCAAAGGCATCAAACTGATCGACACCCGCAACAAGGCTGATTTCGCAGCAGGACATATCCCCGGCAGCATCAACATCCAAGGCAACAACAGCTTCGCTACCTGGGCCGGCTGGTTCCTCGCCTACGATGAACCGTTCATCCTGCTGGCTGATGAATCCACCCACGACGACCTGGTACGCAAACTGATGCGGATAGGTTTAGACAATATCATGGGCTTTGTTCCCTCAACAGCAGGATTCGTAGCCGCAGGTGGTGAACTGAATAAAACCAATATCATCGACATCGATACCCTCAAATCCAAACTGAATGACGCAAATGTTCAGGTGGTTGACCTGCGCGGGGCCACAGAATACAAGAGCGGACATATTGGAGGAGCTGACCATGTATTTGTAGGCACGCTTCCCAAAAACCTGGATAAGGTGAGTAAGGATAAGGAAGTTATCGTGCTCTGCCAGGGTGGAGACCGCGCTACCATCGGTTATTCTCTTCTTGAAAATGCCGGATATACCAACATCCTTAACTACTCACCAAGCATGAACGAATGGATCGCGCAAGGCAATCCTACCGTAAACTAATCACCCATAAAACAAATTACCATGTTAAACATGTTTAAAAACCTCTTCAGCGCAGGTCCTGCAGTGGACTTCGCTGAACTTGTAAAAAACGGTGCAATCATTGTTGACGTACGCACACCAGGCGAGTTCAACAGCGGACATATCAAAGGTTCTGTAAATATGCCTTTAGATGGCATCCGGAATAAAATTGCAGACCTGAAAAAGAAAAACAAAGTTGTTATCACCTGCTGCCGCAGCGGCAACAGGAGCGGGATGGCGGAATCCATGCTCAGCGGGGCTGGTATCGAATGTTACAACGGAGGCGCTTGGAATGTGCTGAACAACAAAATCTGAACATGAAAACACTACTTACCACCAACTGGAATGGGGCCCGGATTTTCAGGGTCGCTGTGGGAATAACCGCACTGGTTTATGCATTCATTAAACATGACGCCCTCATGGGCTGGGCAGGTGGTTTTTTACTGCTGATGGGAATTGCCAACATGGGCTGTGGCATCGGCGGCTGTTCTACACCTGTTACCAAAAAACAGGATGAAAAAATGCCTGAATCTATCCACTTCGAAGAAATCAAATGATGAGCAAACAAACAAAAATCCCGCTGCTGGCCATAACCCTATGGCTGGCAGCTGGGAATCTTTTTGCCCAACACCAGGAATTGGGTGAAAAACCTTCCATCTGGCAGGGCAAAGAAAAATCAGACTCCGCATCCAACTCTTTACGAAATGCTTTTATAAAGGGAACCATGCACGGGCATCTGCGCTACTTTTTCATGGAAACAAATAATACAGGCGAATTATCAGATTATTATGCCAATGCTGCCGGTGGCGGTATCAAATTTGAAACGGCACCAATCAAGGGTTTCCAACTGGGTATCAGCGGTTTCTTCACCTTCAACCTGGCATCCTCCCCCTTAGGTGACCCTGACCCTAAAACGGGGGCAGCTAACCGGTATGAAATCGGACTATTCGACCAACAAGACCCCTATAACACCTCAGATATCGACCGCCTGGAAGAACTTTTCCTGAAATACTCCTTCAAAAAAAATCACATCACCATCGGTAAACAACTGATCAATACTCCTTTCATCAACCTACAAGATGGCCGGATGCGCCCTACGGAAGTGAATGCCATCTGGTCAGAACTCCATTCAGGAAAAACCAAATGGGAAGGTGGACTGATCAAACAAATCTCCCCACGCGGAACGGTTCGCTGGTTTAATGTGGGCGAATCCATCGGCATCTACCCAATGGGCGTTAACCCCGATGGTGGGCGCTCTGCTTACAGGGGCAATACCGAATCAAAAGGCCTTGTAATGGCAGGCATCACCAATAAATCACTCAAATACCTGACCCTGCAGGCCTGGCATATGTACGTGCACAATATCTTTAATACAACCATGCTGCAGGCAGACATCAAACACCCGTTAGGTGACAAAGGTCAACTGCTGCTGGGTATGCAATGGATTGAACAATTCAGGTCGGGTGATGGCGGAAATGTATTACAGGAACTCAGGTATGTGCAGGATAAACAGTCCGGCTCCTTCGGAGCAATGGCAGGATGGGAAAAAAACCAGTTCAAAACCACCCTTGCCTTCAACAGGATATCAGACAAAGGCAGATTCCTCATGCCCAGGGAATGGGGCCGCGATCCTTTCTACACCTTCATGGCGCGTGAAAGGAATGAAGGCTTGGCCAATGCCAATGCTTTGGTGAGCACTTTCTCCTATAAATTCAAAAAGCCGGGAATCAAAACACTCCTCTCGCTTGGCTACTTTGACCTGCCTGACGCAGCTGATTTTGCACGAAATAAATACGGCCTGCCTTCATACACCCAACTTAACCTAGACATCCGTTACGATTTCAAAGGATGGCTGCAGGGACTGAATACACAACTGCTTATTTACCACAAATGGAAAACAGAGGATGGTGAATTAGCAGGAAAGTATCTGATTAACAAAGTCAATATGCAAGGTTGGAATCTTGTGTTGAACTATAATTTCTA
>JBILSG010000187.1:0-5107 GCA_044372235.1 Chitinophagaceae bacterium | reverse complement strand
ATATCCATATAGAGCATGCCGGGCAGTTTTACGTCGTCTACGTAATTGCCTTTACCTTGAATGAAACGGGCGTCCTCCTTGCGTTTGAGGGAGTGTCCCATTCCTCCGATGGCTTTCGACGTTTTACATTGAATCATGTTGATGATTTTAAATCTTGAATAATGGGATCAAACGAATTCGGGTTCTGTGGATGGTGTTTCTTCACCGCGCATTTTGGCACCGGCCCACTGAACAGCTTTTACGATGTTGTTATAACCCGTGCAGCGACAAAGGTTGCCGGAAATGCCCCAGCGAATTTCGTCTTCGGTTGGATTATTGTTATGTTCCAGGAGTTCCACACAACGCATGATCATGCCTGGTGTACAGAATCCGCAGTGCAAACCGTGATTCTCTTTGAAACCTTCCTGAAGTGGATGAAGGGGTCCTCCCTCTGGGGCAAGTCCTTCAATGGTAGTGATACTTTTGCCATCGGCCTGAACGGCGAGTACGGTGCAGCTTTTAATGCTCTTGCCGTCAAGCAGGATAGTACAGGCACCACAGCTGCTGGTATCGCAACCTATGTGGGTGCCGGTCATGCTCAGGACTTCCCTGATCATGTGCACCAGAAGCAACCTTGGCTCTACATCCAGGGTGTGTTTGGTGCCATTTACAGTTACATTTATTGTTTTGTTCATCGTGTATAGTATGAATGGTAATCGATTGTTAGGATGCCATGGCGCGCTCTGCAGCCTTTTTGATCATGCGTTTCACCAGTACGCCGGTAACATGACGCTTGTAATCTTCTGAACCACGGAGGTCGGCACTTGGATTACAATCTTCAGAAGCGTATTGGGCAGCAAGGAGAATGTTTTCTTCTGTGAGTGGCTTTCCAACCAACGCCTCTTCACTGCGTGTTGCACGCAATGGAACAGGGTTTACATTGGTAAGGCCTATACCCGCAGCAGTTACAATGCCGTCACTTCCGATGGTGAGCTGAACAGCAACGCCAGATGTGGCATAATCTCCTACTTTACGTTCCAGCTTGTGGTAGGCATTACCTGTTCCCGCAGCAGGTACAGGAAGCCTGATTTCAGTCAGGATTTCTCCCTGCTGAATGGCTGTCATGTAAAAACCATAGAAAAACTCATCTATAGGCACTTCCCTTTCACCGTCAGCACTGGTGATGATCACACTGGCGCCCAATGCAATCATAACTGCAGGGTGATCGTTGGCTGCGTCGCCATGGGCCAGGTTACCACCAAGGGTACCCATGTTACGCACCTGAGGATCTGCAATAAGCTTGGTTACGTCTTTGAAAATCGGGAAATGCTGAGCAAGAAGCGCTGAATGTTCTAGATCTGCTTCACGGGCAAGTGCACCAATGCGCACTACACCATTTTCTTCCTTAATATCCGAAAGACCGGGAATCCCGTTGATGTCTATCAGATAACCAGGGGAAGCAAATCTCAGCTTCATCATGGGAATAAGGCTGTGGCCGCCCGACAGTACCTTGGCTTCGTCGCCGTACTGGTTGAGCAGTGCAATCGCCTCGGCCAGGGTGCCTGGAGATTCGTACTGAAATGACTGAGCAATCATGTTGTTGAATTTATAAGTGGATAATCAACACCAGTTTTCCGATTGCTTTGGGAAAACCAGTGCCCATAAAACGCTGAGTTAATTCACACCCTCCGTTCCCGCTGATATAATCCCTTCAAACCATTCTTCACCTGAAAATAAAACCAGGCCATACTCCCATTCATCCAAACCGCTATAAAGACCAGTAAAATTCCAGCATAATAAAGTGTCTGCCCCCCATCCAATACAACACTGTACATGATCATGCTCATGCCAACTGCCGCCAATATTGCGGAATAAACCGTACGCATACCCCTCCTGTTCAGGATAATTCCGGCTAAGGTGGTGATGCAAAGCATCGATGTAATGATGATGGTAAGTGTGGAATTGTGTGTAACCGATGATTCAATGATGGTGCCTTCGCCACAAAGTAAGGCCGTACCTGTAAAAGCCATGATACAAAAAGGACATTTTGGGAGAATGACCAACATTAAGCCAGTCAGGAGTCCCAGCCTACCTTTTTCACGTGGCTTTGTGTTTTCTATACAATTTTGACAGACAGTATCCATCAGAAAGAATCGTTGTGTGACACCAACAATAATTTTACTGATTGGTTCAACTAAATTGCCCTAATTGACAAATTATTGACAAATAAATTTGGAAATGTGTATGCAATACACATAAGAAAGTTAACAATTTGTTTCAAACAGTTCCTTGAACATAATTCAGACCAAAAAAATCGAAAAATCAGCTCCCTCTGCCTTTTTGTATGGATTGCCGGCCCCAGTTGGGGAGTGCAATATTCAGGTTATCATGTGATGCTGCCATCTCCTTGCTGAGTTGACTGGTTAATTCAGCAACTTTTTGCTGATAGGCAGCTTGAGTAGACAAATCCTGCATTTCCCAGGGATCTTTGGTGAGGTTAAAAAGCTGTGTATGCTGCACGCCGTCTACATTGTACAAGATCAGCTTGAAGCCATCGGCAGACTTATAACTTCTGCTCCAGTGGCCATAAACATTGTAAATGGCATGACGCACCAATTCCTTTGGTTTTTTAAATACCGAAAAATGACTTTTACCTTCTACCGTTGCAGGCTGCCTTACACCAAGGTACTCGTACAGCGTAGGCGCGATGTCACTGAGGTAATTGAAACCGCTGTAAGCAGAACCTTTGGGTATACCCGGACCAGCCATGATCATGGGTACGCGGATGCTGTGTTCATAGAGGTTTTGCTTGCCTAGCAGTCCATGTTGGCCCACAGCCAGTCCGTTATCCCCTGCAAATACAATGATGGTATTATCTCTCAACCCATTGCGCTCCAAGGCGTCCAAAATCTTGCCCACCTGATGGTCCATTTCACTGATCATGGCATAATAATTGGCTATATCCTGCTGCATCATGGGTTTGGTGAGGGGGCGCGGAAAGAGCTGTTCATCACGCACGTTCATATCACCATTGTCGAAGGGATGTTGGGGCGCAAAGTTGGGCGGCAGTGTTATGTCTGCAGGATTATAGCGCTGTGCAAATGCGGCAGGCGGTGTTCGCGGATCATGCGGGGAGGTGAAAGCCACATAGCAGAAAAAAGGCTTTTCCTGCGCCACATCACTGTTCAGGAAACGGATGGCATTGTTGGCATAGAGTGTTGAGCTAAAGGTGTCTGCAACCCTTTTTCGGCTGGCAGGATATGAACCTGATGAATCGAAACGGTAAACCGTTGGATGGGGTTGGCCACCATCCTTTTCAAAATGCATGCCGCCAAAAAAGACATCACCTCCTGTGCTGAAAAAACGGCTGTGGGAGGCTTTGTCGCTGTGCCATTTGCCTGTGTGGTAGGTAGTGTATCCACGCGAACGGAGAACCTCAGGCAATCCCACGAGGCTATCGGGAATGGTACCACCATCCCCAGGCAAACGGTTCACCAACCTACCCGTAAGCAACATCACCCTGCTGGGAATGCACACTGCTCCTTGATGTCCGCCCATGACATGGGTTTGCCTGAATAACATACCTGATGCAGCTAACTTATCCAAGTTGGGGGTCTGAACTTCCTTGTTTCCCATGACCCCCAGGGCATGGTAGCTGTGGTCGTCGCTATAAAGGATCAACACATTTTTCGGCTTCATGGTTACCTGCGCTTGCACAGCAGTCGAAGCCAGTATTGCAGCAATGATTAAGACAATGGGTCTCATAACTCAGTTTTGGGGGATGAGGTCTGCAGGCCAGGGAATCTGTTTTCCTGAATTTTTGAATGTGGGCATGGGTGCTTTGCGGGATTGCAGTTCACGGGTCATCAGCATTGCCAATTCCTTCAACTTTTCCGGCATTACACGGGAAAGATCATGCTGTTCGGCAAGATCTTCATCCAGGTTATACAACTCCAGCTCGCTTGTTTTGTGAAAATAAATCAGTTTGAAGGGTCCTTTGCGGATGGCAGAGCCCCAACTGGTACCTTTCACGTTGATGTTAGTCCAATTGTTGGGATAATGCCAAATCAAAAGCTTTTTATTATCCAACTTTTCTGGATTGTTTAGAAACGGAACAATAGATTGTCCATCTATCTGCTGAATCAATTTTGGCTTACTTACACCAGCCCATTCGAGGATGGTTGGAAAGAAATCATGCACCCCTACATATTGATGTTGTTTTGCACCTGCGGGAATACCCGGACCAGCCACAATCAAGGGTACACGAATTCCTCCCTCATAGAGTGAACCCTTACCCTGTTTGAGCGGAAGGTTGTGCGTGAAAGCCTTACCACCCCGGGCGGGAACGAGACTGAGGCTCCCGTTATCAGACATGAAAATGATATGTGTATTTTCTGTCAACCCGTTACTGTCTAGATAGTCCATCAGATCACCCAAGCTTTTATCCATCCCCTCCACCAATGAAGCAAAACGTGCTTCCTTGTCGTCAAGTCCCTTGGCGATGTATTTGCTGTAGTACCGTTCATCTTTGCTGAGTGGCACATGCACGGCATAGTGAGAGAGGTAGAGGAAAAATGGCTTTCCAGTTTGTTTGTTTTGATCCAGTTTTTCCAGTGCTGCATGCGTCAGCGCATCGGTAAGAAACTCGCCCTTTGCCATGTATTTTTCAAGTCCACGCACAGCCCAAAAAGTATCTGTTGGATTGCCCCGGTATTGGTCGGCTGCCAGGAAACTGCCCGGGTGACCAGCAGCTGTACCTGCAACATTTTCCTGAAAGCCTATCTGCAAGGGGTCTGCAGCCGGTGTTCCGTAAGGTGCAAAATGGGCCTTACCCACATGGATGGTGTGATAGCCTGCATCGCGCAAAAGCGCTGGTAAAGGTGTGGCAACGATGGTGTTGGCGATGCCCGCAACCGGACTCATCCCATTGTGGTTCCAAACCGGTGGGTTGAGTAAACTATCCGGATGATCTGTTGGCGTGTCTTTCCTGACGTTGGTCCAGTTGGTAATATGGTGCCTGGGCACATCCATCCCCGTCATCAGACTAACCCTGGTTGGCGTGCAAACCGGATTGGCATAGCCGTTGGTAAACTGCATGCCACGGCTGGCAAGCTTTTCCATGTTAGGC
>JBILSG010000017.1:0-16116 GCA_044372235.1 Chitinophagaceae bacterium | reverse complement strand
CAGATGTGTGGTTCCGCAAAAGTGACACGAGACAGAACTTACAAGCATGCATTGAAAGGATTCAGTTCAAAGCTGACGCCGGCTGCAATTGAAGAAATGCGCCGCAATCCTAAAGTAAAATACATCGAGCAAAATCAGGTTGCCACAATTGTTGCAACACAGAATAGTGCTACATGGGGTTTGGACCGTATCGATCAGCCCTCTCTGCCATTGACTACTACATACACTTACAATACTAATGGTTCTGCTGTGGATGCCTACATTTTTGATACAGGCATCAGACTTGATCATGCAGAGTTCTCAGGCAGACTGGCTGCCGGTTACAATGCAATCAACACTGCAGCAACAGCTAATGACGATCAGGGACATGGCACACATGTTGCAGGAACAGTTGGTGGAACAACCTATGGCGTAGCCAAAGGAGTTACCCTCATACCTGTTAAAGTATTGAATAACCTGGGATCAGGAACATATGATCAGATCATTGCAGGAATAGATTGGGCAGTTGCAAATCATACAACAAGACCTGCCGTTGGCAATATGTCTCTGGGCGGTGGGGTTTCAGCAGCCTTAAACGACGCGGTCAGAAGAGCCATCACAGATGGAATCATCATGTGCGTTGCTGCAGGTAATAACGGACTCAGTGCAGCCAATTATTCACCAGCTAGTACTATAGAGGCAATCACAGTGGGTGCTACAACCAACACCGATGCATTGGCTACTTATTCCAACCGCGGTTCATTGGTGGATATACTTGCACCAGGATCAGCTGTGATTTCTGCTTATTTTACAAATAGTACTGCAACTGCATCACTGTCTGGTACATCTATGGCTTCTCCACATGTTGCCGGAGCTGCCGCCTTGTACCTGGAATACAGTCCGGGTGCAACCACATCCCAGGTACAGACAGCCCTCAAAAGTTTTGCCGCTGTAAACCGCATTTCTGGTGTGCCTACTGGAACTGTGAATGAGTTACTTCAAATCAATTTTGGAACAGTGCCACCCTTGCCTGCTCCAACAGTTCCGGTATTATCTTCACCAGCTGCCAATGCAACTGGGCAATCACTTACCCCTACACTGAGTTGGGCGGCCTCCACAGGTGCTGTTACCTATAACCTGCAGGTTTCCACCTCATCAACTTTTGCAACAACCCTGGTGAATTTGACGAACCTCGCTACCACCTCGCGCGCGCTGAGTGGATTGGCTAACAGTACCGTTTATTACTGGAGAGTCAGTGCAACCAATGCCGTTGGAACCAGTGCATGGTCTGCTGTTCGCAGTTTTACTACCGTTGCACCTTTGGCTTTGCCTGCTGCACCCACATTAAGTGCTCCTGCCAACAATGCTACGAACCAGCTTACGGCAACCCGGCTTTCTTGGGCCGCTGCTGCGAGGGCAACAACTTACGAAGTACAAGTATCACTTGTAAACACTTTTACTACCACTGCATTCAGCAGAAACGGACTTACCGCAAGGAATGTGACCATTTCTCCTGCATTGGCAGCAAGAACAACATATTACTGGCGTGTAAGAGCTGTCAATGCCACTGGTGCAGGGGCATGGTCAGCCACCCGACAGTATACAACCAGGTAAAACCCTTTAAACTTCCCCTTGATAGAACACCAACAATTAAAATCAATCAGTTATGGGAAGAAAATTTACAATCGGAGTTCGCACAGTAATGTTCGGAGTCTTATCTTTTGTGATGTTGTTGGGTGGATGTACGAAAGAGCAGGAAACATTTGTTAAGAAAAAATTTAACCTTGAAGAAGGAGAAGACGGACTTGCGCCGTTGTACAGCAGTAATAAATCCGGAGTTGCTCCAGTTAGTGCTTATTATGTGGTTGTACTTAAAGACAATATTGATTGGAAAGATCTTGACTTTGAGTCTGATAAGATTACAGAGTTTCTGTCATCTCAAAAGGATAAAATTTTTAGATATGCAGTAAAAGGGTTCACCATCCAGCTCACGGACAAGGATCTGAAAAAAGTCAGGCGTGACCCGAATGTGAAATATGTTGAGCAAGATCAAATGATGAAAATAAGTGGCACCCAGTTTACTGCTCCATGGGGGTTAGACAGAATCGATCAGACTTCAGCACCTCTTAGCGGATCTTTCACTTATGAAACAACTGGTTCCACTATAGATGCCTATATTTTCGATACAGGAATCAAACCTGACCACAATGAATTTACAGGACGGATAAGGCCCGGGTTTAATGCAATTACTGCAGGAGTAGCTCCTGATGATGACAACGGACATGGTACGCATGTTGCCGGAGTAGTTGGAGGTACCCGATATGGTGTTGCAAAGGCTATTAACCTGATTCCTGTTAAAGTATTGGATAGGTTCGGAACCGGTACATTTACCCAAATCATTGCAGGAATTGATTGGGCAATTGCAAACCATACAACTAAACCAGCAGTTGGCAATATATCAATCAGTGGTGAACTAGCTGTTTCACTTGATGAAGCCATAAGGAGAGCCATTGCAGATGGCATAGTGATATCTGTTGCAGCCGGAAACAATGCTGAAGCTACAGCAAACACTTCACCAGGGAGGGTAATAGAGGCAATCACAGTGGGGTCTGTAACCAACACTGATCAATGGTCTGCTTTTTCCAATTTCGGTCCAGAAGTAGATATACTTGCTCCTGGGTCAAGCATCACTTCTGCTTGGCACACAGGGGTAAACGATATCAGTGTAGTATCAGGAACCTCAATGGCTACACCACACGTCACGGGTGCAGCTGCGCTTTATCTGGAAAAATTTCCGGGATCTACTCCGCAACAAGTGCAGCTGGGTTTAAAAAGTTTTGCTGTAGCAGATGAAATCACAGAAGTGCCTGCTGCAACAGCAAATTTACTTTTACAGGTGAATTTTAATGCACCTCCATTGCCGGGAGCACCGGCACTTACATCACCTGTAACGGAATCAGTAGATTTACCACAGGCTCTTTCACTGAGCTGGAATGCCAGTACTGGCGCTCTGTCGTATGACTTACAGTTTTCAGATAAAGCAGATTTCAGTACTGTTTTGCTCACCCTGAATGGTTTAAAACAAACCAGGCAACCTATTTCAGGATTGGGATTCGGTGCAACCTACTACTGGAGGATAAGAGCAAATAATACCGCAGGTTCCGGACTTTGGTCAACACCTGCTTCCTTTACCACAGCATTGAGTACCGTAGCAGCACCTGTGCTATCTACTCCTGTGTCAGGTGCAACAAACCAGCCTACGCTACTAAGCCTTACATGGAATCCTGTAAACGCGGCGGCTTCCTATGACCTTCAGTTTTCTGATAACGCTGATTTCAGTAAGGTTTTGCTGACACTGAACGGACTCACACAGACTCGTCAGCCTATCTCAGGACTGGGTTTTGGAGCCACTTATTACTGGAGAATAAGAGCCAATATTGCAGGTGCAACAGGAACCTGGTCAGTTGCTTCCTCATTTACAACAGCATTGAATACTGTTTCAGCGCCGGTATTGGTTTCACCCGCAACAGGGGCCACCAATCAGCCTGCAATACTTACGCTGACATGGAATCCTGTAAATACAGCTACTGGTTATGATCTTCAGTTTTCAGATAAGCCTGATTTCAGTAGGATAATTTTAACACTCAACGGATTGACCCAAACCCGTCAGCCAATTTCAGGATTGGGATATGGGGCTACTTACTACTGGAGAATAAGGGCTTCTGCTGCATCTGGCGTCAGTGCTTGGTCTCCCGCAAATTCATTTACCACAACAGTAAATTCAGCAGTTCCTCCGGTCTTATCCTTACCTGCCAATGGTGCTGTAAACCAATCTCAAAACCTAACACTCAGCTGGTCGCCTGTAACTAATGCAACTGGATATAATCTGCAGTTTTCTGATAATCCAGCATTTACAACCGTTCTGCTGACCCTGAATAACCTGAGTGCAACCAGTCAGCCCATCTCAGGACTTGCCTTTGGGGATACCTACTACTGGAGAATCAGTACAATCAATAGCACAGGTACCAGTCAGTGGTCCACTCCTCACTCTTTTACTACCTCAGCTGCAGTGGTCACACCGCCATCCTTAACACTCAACGCGCCAGTGTTGCAGCTGCCAGCAGACAGGGCAACGGGGGTATCCAGAACTCCGGTATTGACCTGGAATGCAGTTGAAGGAATAACCAGCTATCAGTTGCAGGTATCTAATTCAAATGCTTTCACAACAACAGTGATTAATGAAATAAATTTAAATCAATCTTCATATACCGTAACTGCTGCACTGTCAGGAAGAACCCTGTATTATTGGAGAGTAAGGGCTGTTAACAATGGTGTAACAGGACCATGGTCCACAGTAATAAGATTCACTACCATCAGGTAACCAAAACCAACTGCAATCGTTCAAGCGGGCTGCCTCATAAGGGCAGCCCTTTCTGTGTTTTCACGTATTGAAAAACGTAGAAGTACTCAATCTGGTGGTTTACCCTGTTAAAGAATCTTTAAAAGCATTTACAGCGTTGTTCCTGATACAATAAATAAGCCTTCCGCACATTTTATATGTTGGGATAAATTTCATCCATTGAAAATATCCCACCATTCCAATACCAAAAACCAAACTAATGCAAAACCGATTCCTATCCCGTATCAGCAAATCTTTTGCCGCCCTCTCCGCGTTAGCCTTCATCCTCGCAGGTTGTTCAAAGCCTGACGTTCCATTTACCAAGCAGAACTTAACACTGAAAGAGGGATTCTCAGAAGAACACCTTGCACCGGTTTACAAGAAAAACAATGTGCCTCCCGCACTGAGTGATGCTTACATCGTTGTGTTCAACGATGATGTGAAGGAGACAGACGTTGATGCTGAATCAGACCGTGTTTGTGGCGAGTCGGGAAGCAAAAAGGGCAGGAGCTTCAAACATGCAGTAAAAGGATTTACTTCTCACCTGTCTCCTGCGGCTGTAGAAAAAATGCGCAGGGACCCCCGTGTAAAATATATCGAACAAGATCAGATTGCCACCATGAGTGCCACACAGTTTACAGCACCATGGGGATTGGATCGCATAGATCAGTCTGATAATCCGCTGAGTGGTTCTTATACTTACGCCTCAACAGGCTCTACTGTTGATGCTTATATTTTTGATACAGGTCTGAAACTCGACCACAACGAGTTCACAGGCAGGGTTCAGTCTGGTTATAACACCATTACCGTTGGTGCTTCTCCAGCTGATGATAACGGGCATGGAACACATGTCGCCGGCTCCTTGGGTGGTACGCGTTATGGTGTAGCAAAAGGTATCAGCATTGTTCCGGTAAAGGTGCTCAACCAGTTCGGAAGCGGTTCTTATGCACAAATTATTGCGGGAATAGAATGGGCTATCGCTCATCACACTACAAAGCCTGCGGTAGGTAATATGTCTCTTGGTGGTGGTGTATCTGCAGTTTTGGATGATGCCGTAAGAAAAGCCATTGCGGATGGTATAGTAATGTGCCTTGCAGGAGGTAACGCGACATCAGATGTATCTACTGCATCTCCTGCCAGGGTTGCAGAAGCCATAACAGTAGGTTCTACCACAAAGACCGATGAGTTGTCAAGCTTCTCTAATTTTGGAACTGGTATTGATTTACTCGCTCCCGGATCTGCCATCGTATCAGCCTGGCATACAGGTGTGAATGACATCAACACAATCTCAGGAACTTCAATGGCAACACCACATGTAGCGGGTGCAGCTGCTCTTTATTTGGAATCTTTTCCGGGTTCAACACCTGATCAGGTTCAGACGGGTTTGAAAAGCAAGGCTGTAGCTTCACGTATTACACTGGTACCTGCTGGTACGCCAAATCTGCTGTTGCAAGTAAATTTTGGTGTCACGCCACCGCCGCCACCTGCTGTTCCAGTTCCTGTTGCACCAGTATTGCTTGCACCTGCAAGTGCTGCTGTCAACCAAAGTCTTACACCCACATTGAGCTGGAATGCATCTTCAGGCGCAACAAGCTACAATTTACAGGTTTCAACTACTTCAAATTTTACTGCTGCAGTGCAAAATTTCAACGGACTAACAGCCGTGTCAAAAGCGCTGAGCGGATTGGCCAATAACACCGTTTATTACTGGAGAGTGAGTGCCACAAATGCAAGTGGAACAAGCCTTTGGTCTGCAACATTCTTCTTTACCACCCTGGCCGCTGTGGTACCTCCACCAGTAACAACTGTGAGTGTGCCAACACTTGTTTCTCCGGCAGACAGGGCAAGCAATGTCAGCAGAACCCCAACCCTTACCTGGACCGCTGCTTCGGGTGCCACAAGCTACAATGTGCAGGTGTCAACCAATTCAACTTTCACAGCTCTTGTAGTCAATCAATCAGGAGTATCAGCCACTTCACTGGCAATCACAACTGCATTGGCTTCCAGAAGAACATTATACTGGAGGGTTCAAGCCGTAAATGGTTCCACCACCAGTGCATGGTCAACATCCAGGCGTTTTACAACTACCCGGTAGATAAATCAGAAAAAATTATACCAGAGGGAGGCATTGCCTCCCTTTTTCTTTTTATATTCAATACACAATCATTGAAGTATGCGTTATCATATACTTGGTATCCTGGTTCTCATTTGCATGGGCTGTAATAACCAACTGAAAAACGAGTACATAACAATTGGATCAATTGAAATATTTGATGCAGAAGCCCTGACTGTGCTGGATACCTCAGCACCCATTGAAATCATTGCCACAGGGCATGAATGGACGGAAGGTCCGCTTTGGATAGAAAAGGAATCCATGTTGTTGTATTCTGATATCCCCCGGAATAAAATCTATAAATGGACTGCCAAAGATGGTGCAGGAGTATACCTAGACAGTGCCGGATATACCGGCGCAAAGCCTAGGGGAGGTGAACTCGGATCAAATGGTCTCCTGCTCAATGCAGCTGGACAACTGGTTCTATGTCAGCATGGAAACAGGCAAATGGCATTCATGGACGCTCCAATGGATTCCCCAAAACCAAAGTTCAAAGCGCTCGCTGCCAGCTTCGAAGGCAGGCGCTTTAACAGTCCCAATGACGCTACTTTCAGGAGTAATGGGGATCTTTTTTTTACAGACCCGCCGTACGGACTGGAAGGCTATGTGGATGATCCTGAAAAAGAATTGCCTTTTCAGGGTGTTTTCAAAATGAGTAATGGGCAGGTGAGTCTCCTCACAGATTCCATCACACGTCCGAATGGAATTGCCCTGATCAACAATGAAAAAACTTTACTTGTAGCCAACTCAGACGGACCCAAAGCTTTCTGGTATCTGTATGATCTGGATGAAAGGGATAGCCTTACAAATCCGCGTCTATTGCTTGATGCCCGGCCTTTTCAGGGTGAAGGCGTAAAGGGTGGTCCGGATGGATTGAAAGTAGATGCAGGCGGAAACATATTTGCTACCGGTCCGGGTGGTGTCTTTATATTCAACACATCCGGCAAACTGCTGGCGAGGATCAAAATACCTGAAGCCTGCAGCAATGTGGCGCTGACCGCCGATGGCAAAACGCTTTTCATCACAGCAGACATGCATGTCCTTCGGATAGTCATGCGCAAGTGAAGAGTCTTACCTCACTCAAATTTTCAGATGATCAGGATGCTGCCAGGGTGAGCGGTAGCTGCGTTTCAGTAAAGCAGTTGCTTCCGGATCACCTTTCACAATTTTATTAACAGGATCATATTGCAGTGGCCTACCGAGCTTCATGGATATGTTTGCCATGATGCATGATGCCGTGGAAATATGTCCCTCTTCAATATCTGCCACAGGCCTGGTTTTATTGTCAATGGCTGTCAGAAAATTCTGCATGTGTGCCCGGGTAGCAGGTGCAGCAAAGAGTTCTATGTCTTTCTCACGCAAATCTTCCGGATACTTTTCCCGCTCAAATAAAACATCACCATGAACTTTTTCACCTTTGCCTGAGGGTATAAAATCATAACGCATGGTGCTGCCACAAAGGGTTCCGTTTTCACCATAGATCTTAAAAGCCCAGGGATATTCCGGGTCAGCAGAGGTTCCCCAGGTGCGGTGTTGCCAGACACAATTCAGTTTGTCGTATTCAAAGATGGCAGTTTGCGAATCGGCTATGTTGCTTTTACCCGGAATACTTCCATATATCCCTCCTGTTGAACTGATCTTTTCCGGCCAGCCCAGGTCAAGCATCCAGCGAACGGTATCAAACATGTGTATGCACATATCCCCCATAATGCCATTGCCGTATTCCATAAAAGCACGCCACCAGCCCCGGTGAGGGAGTCCGTCATAAGGTCTGAGGGGTGCCGGACCAGTCCACATCTCATAATCAAGGTAATCAGGTATTTCCTGCAGCGGAGGATTGCTGCTGTTGCGCATGTGGTAATAGCAGCACATTTCGGCATGGTGTACTTTGCCCAGCATGCCACTGTCAACAAATCTTCTTTTGGCTTCCACCAGGTGTGGAGTACTTCTTCTTTGCGTGCCTACCTGTACGGTTTTATTGTATTTTCTGGCTGCAGCAAGGATCGCCTCTCCTTCCATCACATCTACACTGATTGGTTTTTGGAGGTATACATGTGCCCCGGATTGAATCGATTCTATTGCCTGCAGGGCATGCCAGTGATCTGGGGAGCCGATAAGCACAATTTCTGGCTGCTCATTTTTCAGCAATTGTCTGTAATCTCCATAGGTTGCGATTTCCTTTTTGTTTCCAAGCCGCTCACCAATGAGTGATGCTGCGTTTTTAAGCTGATTTTTATCGGGATCACACAATCCCACCACATCCACTGCTGCAACCTGCATCAACCGGAATAAATCGCTTTTGCCGTACCATCCGGTACCGATAAGTGCAACCCTTCTTTTCTTTTCAAATTGCCAGTGTTGGAGTCCGCCCGATTCTAAAGAAGCAAGGGCAAGTATAGATGCGCTGTTGCGCAGGAAATTACGGCGTGAGTTGTTCATGCAGCATTCGTTTGCTTAAAGTTAACGTGTTGTTTTATTAAAACGATAAAAAAAACGTTCCTCCAACCTACGGACGTCGAACCTGAAGGTTGGCAGTTTCATGTGTCCGCACTTTCAGCGCAGCATCATTTTCTTTTAGCTCGTCCGAAAAGGATCTGAAAAAACAAAGGGGCAAGAAAGAGGTAAACCACCCAGCTTTTTTTCATGAAGGCAAGGGGTATGATGCAGATATAAACAATGGTGGGGAGGATGATGCGCCAACACATGTTGGTGTAGAGGATTTTATCTACGGTTGGGTCGATGAATTTTTTCTCCCAGGCATATATCAACATGCCCAGGTGTGTGATGCTTACCATGATCAGGTTGATGCTGTAAACAACCAGACTCATGGGTTTTTTCAGGTAGTTGGCCAGGAAGCCAGATGAAAAAGGAATGAGGCAGATGAACATCAGGAAAATGATGTTGAGCCAGATGCTGAAGATATTCGTTTTCACCATGTGATGGTGGTTGAAGTGGGTGTCTACCCAAAACGCACCTACTACGATAAAACCCAGGAAGAAGATGAATAATTTTGGGATGATCTGATCCCACATAAACCTTTTCAATCCTTCATCATCTTCACCTGGAGGAACAACAAGTGCAAGCGAAAGAATTGTAATGACTATTGCAAATACAGCATCAGTGAGTGCCTGAATGCGGTTTACATTCAGCTCTGTAAAATTTATGTTGTTATTCGGTTTCATCTCTTCACAAGGTAAAATTTCATGCATCCGGAATCAATGACCTGTTAAGTGATTTTGGTCACTAAATATCATAATCGAAAGCATCATCTTTGTATTGTCAATAGATTATTTCGAACCAAATATTGAAACCATGAAAGTAGAACAGATTTATACCGGATGTCTTGCTCAGGGAGCATATTACATTGAAAGCAATGGTGAGGCTGCCATCATTGACCCACTGCGTGAAGTGGAACCGTATATCCGCAAAGCAGAAGCAGATGGTGCAAAAATCAAATATGTACTGGAAACACATTTCCATGCTGATTTTGTATCCGGCCACATAGACCTTGCTCAAAAAACCGGTGCTAAAATTGTATATGGACCAAATGCAGCTCCGGCATTTGAAATTCACAGTGCAAAAGATGGTGAACTGCTGCAGCTGGGTAATGTTCAGATTAAGGTTTTGCATACGCCCGGTCATACCATGGAAAGCACCTGCTACCTGCTGATTGATGAAAATGGAAAGGAAACGGCACTCTTCAGTGGAGATACCCTTTTTATTGGTGATGTCGGTAGGCCTGACCTGGCTCAGAAAGTGAAGGCTGAACTCACAGAAGATATCCTTGCCGGTTATCTTTATGATTCGCTGCGAACTAAAATCATGCCGCTGGCAGATGACATTACAGTTTATCCTGCACATGGTGCGGGCAGTGCCTGTGGTAAGAATATGAGCAAGGAAACAACTGATTCCCTGGGTCATCAGAAGCAAACAAATTATGCGCTGGATCCTGCGCTTACCAGAGAGGAATTCAAAAAGGCAGTATTGGAAGGACTTGTAGCGCCTCCGGGATATTTTCCGTTGAATGTGCTGATGAATATTCAGGGATACGACAGCATTGATAAAGTACTCGAAAGGGGACACCATGCGCTAAGTCCGGCTGCTTTTGAAGCCGCCGCCAATGAAACCGGTGCATTGATCCTGGATACACGTACAGCTCAGGATTTCGCAAAAGGATTCATTCCAAACTCAATCAATATCGGTATTGATGGCAGCTTTGCACCATGGGTAGGTGCCATGATTCCTGATATCAAACAGGAAATCCTGTTGGTAACCGACGAAGGCAGGGAAGAAGAAGCCGTTATAAGGCTGGCTAGGGTGGGTTATGATTTTACCATCGGATACCTGAAGGGTGGAATTGATGCCTGGAAAGCAGTAGGTAAAGAGCTGGACGAAATCAAATCAGTAACAGCAGCTCAATTGGCTGATCTCATGGATGCTAACAACCACCTCAATATCCTTGATGTGCGCAAGAAGTCAGAACATTTCAGTGAACATCTGATCGGTGCTGAAAATGCGCCGCTGGATTTCATCAATGACAGCATGGCTCAGATTGACCGCAGCAAAACATACTTTGTACATTGTGCCGGTGGATACCGTTCCATGATCTTCATATCCACCCTGAAGGCAAGGGGATTTGAAAACCTCGTGGATGTGCAGGGAGGCTTCAAGGCCCTTAAGGAGTCAGGACTTTTTGAAGTATCTGATTATGTATGTCCGTCTACTATGCTCTAAAGAAGCGCATTGTTGAATAAGGGAACTGGCGGTAGCAATACCGCCTTTTCTTTTTTATTTGGGATGTCAGCATAACATGATAAATTGCCCGCAAATTGTTTGGCATGCGTGCACATTTATGCGCTTTTCTTCTTGCTGGTTTCCATCTCCTTGTACCTCATGAAAGCTTTGCCCAGCGGATACCCAAAGCCATTTTTATCATTGCTGATGGTATTCCTGCTGATGTACTGGAAAAGCATCCTGCATCCGCGATGCACGCCCTTGCAGCACAGGGCACCTACACCAGGGCTTATGTAGGTGGAGAACGGGGAGGCTATTCGCAGTCGCCTACCATCTCAGCAGTAGGCTATAACAGTCTGCTGACGGGCACCTGGGCCAATAAACATCAAGTGTGGGACAATGACATTGCGGCTCCGAGCTACCGGTATCCCACCCTTTTCAGGGTACTGAAGTCGGCACATCCTGAAAAAACAACAGGGATTTTTTCAACCTGGCTCGACAATAGAACCAAACTGGTAGGTGAGGGTTTGGCGGCAACCGGCGGCATAAAAATCGATTTTTCAGCAGATGGGTATGAACACGATACCATCACCTATCCGCATGATGCGGATGCCCGTTACATCCACCTCATCGATGAGCGTGTGGTATCAGAAGCAGACGCTGTCATTCGAAAGCAGGGACCCGATCTTTCCTGGATTTACCTTGAATATACCGATGACATGGGCCATCGATTTGGAGACAGCAAGGAACAACATGAAGCCATTGCACTGCTGGACAAACAAGTGGAAAAAGTTGCAGCGGCTGTGGCGCACCGCGAAGCCAATTTCCAGGAAGACTGGATGATCATCATCACTACAGACCATGGCAGAGACAGCATCAGCGGTAAAGACCATGGCGGGCAGTCTGACCGGGAACGCACCACCTGGATCATCAGCAATAAAAAGCTCGGCAATGATTTTACAAAAACTTCGACGCCTGCAGTTGTTGATATTTTTCCAACACTTGCCAAACACCTTCAAATGCAATTACCTGAATGGGTGGAAATGGAGCTGGATGGGCAATCACTGATTGGTCCGCTTTCTGTATCTGACTTAAGCGCTGTAAAATCGGGCAAGGAAATTGTATTAAACTGGAAATCACATAACAACGAGAAACTTCAACTTTTCGCAGCCACTTCTGAGGATCCCTTCCACGAATCATCAAGCAAATACAGCAAAATCAAATCAGTCCAGTCAGCAACAGGAAAAATGTCTTTTAATGATTCGTTTGGTTCTCCCTGGGTTAGAATTGTGTTGAAAGGAAGGAATAATAGTGCCAATGTCTGGTTGAAAACGAAGTAATGTGTTTGAAGATTATATCGTTTGCTTTTAAAGTAATATCTTGTTAAATATCCTCACTTCAATGATGCGCAAACACTTAATGCTATTCACTTTTGCAGTTGGTATCCTCACCTGCAGCCAGGCGCAGAAAAAACCTCTCACTACGATTGCATTTGGCTCATGTGATAATCAGTATGTGCAACCTAAACTCTGGAAGGAAATCAATGCTGTGAGGCCTCAGCTCTGGATATGGGGAGGAGATATTGTATATGGTGATACATACAATATGGATACCCTCAGGCACAAATATGATGTCCAGAAAAATCAGCCGGGATACCGTGAATTATTGTCATACGCCGCCGTTACTGGCGTGTATGATGATCATGATTATGGATTGAATGATGGCGGTAGTGAGTATGAGCGCCGAAGGGAGAGCCGGGATATCCTGCTTGATTTTCTTGGCATCCCTGCAGCTGATGCTAGCAGGAAAAGAGAGGGGGGATACAGCAGCATGATTTATGGACCACAAGGCAGGCAGGTCAAAGTCATCAACCTCGATACCCGATATTTTCGAGATGCGCTGGAAAGGGAAACCTATACCAGTGCAAATGGACAATCAGAAAGCCGTTATAAACGCATCCCCGGCAGGGATATTCTCGGAGAGGCACAATGGCAATGGCTGGAAAAGGAACTCCGCAGCAAGGCCGCTATCACCATCATCAATTCGAGCATTCAACTCATTGCATCCGATCACCGGTTTGAGAAGTGGGCCAATTTTCCTTCGGCTCAGCAACGCTTTTATGACCTAGTTGCAGCTTCCAAACAGGAAGGCGTTTTTGTCATCAGCGGAGACCGGCACATTGCTGAACTTTCCTCCCTGCAATTACCCGGCATGCAATATCCGCTATATGATATTACTTCTAGTGGTATGACCCACACGTGGCCTGCTTACCGGGAGGAACCCAATATACACCGGACAGGCAAGCTCGTTGCACAGAAAAACTTTGGTGTTATTCACATCGACTGGAGTGGAAAAAAACCTAAAGTCGGTGTAGAAATACAGGGAAATAATAATGCTGTTTTTGCGAAATTTCCACTTGATTTGTACAAGTAATCTTTTCACAAAATAAGACCAACACCATCCCTCTGATGAAGAAAATATTTATCCCGGCAATTTCCTTTGCAGCGCTTTTTTTTACGATTCTGCTGCTTGCCTATACGGTGCCTCCGGGAATGATGCAGTCTCGTCGGTCAGTTAATGACACCATTACGGATGCCATGAAAAGGATTCCATCGAATGCTTTGCAGGGGCTCGATGTGGCATATGGTCTTGAAGTGCAGCTTATAGCAGCTGAGCCAATGATTCAGAATCCCACGAATATTGATGTGGATGACAGGGGTAGAATATGGGTAACAGAAGCATACAACTACAGGCCCGCCATCAACGGCAATCCTACCCGTACATCAGGAGACCGTATCGTAATCCTCGAAGACCTGAATGAAGATGGTGTTTCAGATACTGCAAAAGTTTTTTATCAGGGTCCGGAACTCAATGCCCCCCTTGGTATTGCAGTGCTTGGTAACAGGGTTATTGTCTCTCAAAGTCCTTATGTCTGGAATTTTTACGACGACAATGGCGATGATGTGGCAGACAGGAAGGAGATCATGTTTCAGGGTATTGAAGGGGAGCAGCATGACCATGGGGTGCATGCCTTTACATTTGGTCCGGATGGTAAATTATATTTCAATTTTGGTAACAGTGGGACCACTTTAAAAGATAAAAATGGTTCTGTGGTGCTTGATCAGGATGGAGATGAGATTGGTCCGAAGAAATACAAACAGGGCATGGTTTTCCGATGCAATCCGGATGGCTCTCAGGTGGAATGTCTGGGGGATAATTTCAGGAATCCCTATGAAGTGGCTGTGGATAGTTATGGAACCCTCTGGCAGAGTGATAATGATGATGATGGCAACAAGGGCACGCGTATAAACTATGTGATGCCTTATGGAAACTATGGTTATACGGATGAGATGACTGGCGCCGGATGGCAATCGAACCGTGCCAACCGTGAAGACTCCATTCCATTCAGACACTGGCACCTCAATGATCCGGGAGTGATCCCCAATATGTTGCAGACCGGCGCGGGTTCTCCAACTGGTATACTGGTTTATGAGGGTAATCTTCTACCGGAGGCATTCCGTCAACAGCTTATCCATTGCGATGCAGGTCCGAATGTGGTCAGGGCATATACCACAACCAAAAGTGGTGCAGGTTATTCAGCAGGGGTCATCAATATGTTAAAGGGCGACCGCGACAAATGGTTCAGGCCGGCTGATGTTTGTGTGGCACCAGATGGTTCATTGATTGTAGCCGATTGGTACGATCCGGGAGTAGGCGGACATCAGGCAGGTGACCAGGTAAGGGGTAGAATCTATAGAGTAACAACTGCTGATAGTCGAAGATATGTTATGCCCAAGCTCGATTGCTCAACACCGGCTGGAGCCGTAAGAGCATTGCAGAATCCTAATCTTGCTGTGAGGTTTAAAGCCTTTGAAGCTATTCAGGGATTTGGAAAAAGTGCCATGCCTCAACTTGAGCAAATCTGGAAGGCAGGTGGCAATTCAACCATGCGTGCCAGGGCATTCTGGGCAATGATTACTGCGGATCAGAAAAACGCAGGTAAGTATATTGGGCAGGCCATGAAGGATGCCAATCCGAGTATCCGTATACTGGCAATCCGAGGTGCAATCCGTATTGGTCGGGATGTTATTCCCATCATACAGGTATTGAAGAAAGACAGGGATATCCAGGTGCGGCGGGAATGTGCGCTTGCATTGCATCACCATCCTGCTCCTGAGGCTCCGGGTCTGTGGACAGACCTCGCGCTGCAGCATGATGGCAGGGATCGGTGGTACCTGGAAGCACTGGGTATTGGTGCTGATGCACAATGGGATGCATTTTTTTCGGCCTATCTTCAAAAAGTAAAGGATCCGGTTTCAACTGCCGCGGGTAAGGATATAGTCTGGAGGGCGAGAACAGATGAGGCAATACCATTTCTTACAGCATTGGCTGGTGATGATTCAATGAATATCAATCAAAGGCTTCGGTATTTCAGGGCATTTCATTTCAATGACGGCACGGCAAAATATACTGCACTTATTAAACTAATAGAGTCCAATGGTGGTCAGGATTTACTCGTCAATCAGCTGGCGTTATTTGCTTTACCTGAAAAGCCTGTGCGGATGTCTGCTGTTGCCATGTATGCGCTGGAAAATGTTTTACGTTCTTTGGAAGGAACCCGGGGTTATCTTGATTTCGTTCTCAAATTCAATTTAACTTCTGAGAGTCCCAGGCTGCTTGAGCTCGGAATCAAACAATCCGGCAATGACATTGGGAGGAGTGCCGTTCGGGCACTGTTTCAGTTTAATGCAGAAAAATTGATTCTGAATGTGCTTGAAGGGTCAGATTCAGCCAGCATTAAATCCATCATTCTGGCATCGGGTGGAGTAGGTACGTCAAAGTCTGTAAACCTGATTCAATCTGTGGCTTTTTCTGATCAGTTTCCTATGGA
>JBILSG010000186.1:0-5149 GCA_044372235.1 Chitinophagaceae bacterium | reverse complement strand
GACAGTAATAAACATGGGTTTACCCATGCGGTTTCTTAATGCTGACTGATGAAAATAAGTGGGGTGAAAGATATCAAATGCAGTGTTTCTGACATTGTAAAACGTGTGAACATGGTTAATCAATCTTACCAGATCTTTTCGTCCTTTGAACCGGGCACTTGTTAACCATCGGTTATCTGGTTTCAATAGCTGACTGAATACATTGTCTGCATAGGCTACATCCAGTATTGGGGTAAATAATTCACGCTCACTGGCCCCCTTGATCAATTCATAATAGTATCTTGAAATTCCCCCAAATGACTGCTCACAAAAAATCTGGTGGTCATAAAAAACACGCATATTGAAGAAATTTGGAATGCAAAGATAGCTTTTGCTACACAAATGGTAAATTAGCAAATCTTATTTAATGAGTTTAGAGATGATCTCATTATTTCAAACCAAGGCGTTACATTTTTAATTATGAAAGTAAGTGTCGATAAGTTAATCCCCAAAGGGACTGATTTCAATCCGTATATCAGTTCTTCACCTTATTTAGTTCGGAATAGACTTTTGCATGGAATATTTAAACATATAGATAAACTGCATGGAAAATTACTTGATTTTGGATGCGGCGCAAAACCATATAAAAATATTATCAATGTCAGTGAATATATAGGTTTAGATTTTCCAAGTGAAGGACATGATCATTCAAATGAAGCGATTGATGTTTTTTACGATGGGAAATCCATCCCATTTGAAGACAATAGTTTTGATTCCATATTTTCCAGTGAAGTTTTTGAACACGTTTTTAATCTGGAGGATATGCTAAAAGAGTTGTTTCGTGTATTAAAGCCAGAAGGCATCATTTTAATTACATGCCCCTTTGCAATTGGCGAACATGAGCAGCCTAATGATTATGCCCGCTATACGTCTTTTGCACTCAAACATATGATGTGTAAAGCAGGTTTTGATGTCATTCATTATGAAAAACTTGGCGGTAGTATTGATGCGATTATTCAGCTGCGATTAACTTATTTCCAGCGAAACATTATGCCAAATTTTGAAAAAATCCCTTTATTCAGAAACCTACTGAGAAAACTAACAAACACCTATTTGAATACGTATGCTAATGTGCATGGTAAAATTTTCCCTTTATCGGATGATTTATATCTGAATAATTTAATTATTTGTAAAAAGCCTTGATATCAATTTGATAATATTTTTATTATTTTATTGATTTTGCCCTTCCATTTCTGCATTTTTAATGTAGTTTTTATTAACCAAAGTTCAGATTTACTTGTTTGCCCCAAGAGCTGATCTATGGTTTCTGCTGCTTTTTCAACATTATGCTTGTACTCAATGAAAATTTCGGATAAATCATTTCTGGAATCCAGTGTGAACCTATTTTGATGTTTTGATATTTTGGTGACATCATCAAATGCAAATCCACTGAAATGAAAAAAAACAAGCTTGAACTTACCATTTACATGCATATTGTCTTGCTTTGAAAGAACTCTTTCGTGCAAATTCCAATGTGCAACGTTATATCCCGGATTTCTCAATATTAAGACTCCTTCAAAATAAAGTGGCACTAGATTAAGCCAGATCTGGTCAACAAACATTCCCTTTTCAAAATCAACATAACAATAAGTAAGTGTTCTCTTCTTCCACCAATTAAGAAATTTCATTCCGTTTTCTGAATTGGAAACGATAAAAAAGCCTGCATTATATATACCCGAGTTAAGGATGTCCAATTCAGAAGTCAAAAAATTATCAATTGGAAATTCACTTAATGTGTGAGGCGTAATAATTATTGAATTTTTAGTTAATTCTTCTTCCAGACCCACTTCCTGATAAAATACTAAGTCAGAATCAATGTATAGAATTGTTTTAGCTTCTTTGAACTTTTCAACAAGCCAACAACTCAGGAATGGTTTGATTGAATTGCAAAACTCAAAATCGTTATACCGGGATCTTAGTTCTTGCTTGTGTTCAAATGATATATCACCAATAAAATGATGGTTAATTTTTGAATTTCCCCAAATGGTTTCAGTTTCGTATTTTTTAGAATCGATATTGAAAATAAATACTTCAAATTCAGGGTTAAACAAAAGAAATGATCCTATTGCAATTTTCGTTTGTGCAAGATAATTCCGGGACGTTATGGCAAAAGCGATTTTCAATCCTCTTTGGTTTATATGTGAAGATTTATCATAATCATTAATTAATCTGAATTAAATCAGGGTTTAATGATTAATCTTCCAGTGTAGTCTATTCTGCTCATGAAAACAGGGATTTTATTAAGCTTGAAATATTCATCAACAGCTTTTTTACAGCCCTCCCAATGTCCATAGTCATCTATTATCAGTACACCTCCTTTGACAAGTTTTGGGTACAGGTTTTCCAGTTCAAATTTTGTTGAGCTATACCAATCGGTATCAAGCCTTAATAAGGCAATACTTTCGATCTGAGTTTGAGGAATGGTATCTTCTACAAGTCCTTTTACGAAATTCATTTTTTCCGCTGGATAACCGGTACTTAAAATATTGCCTGTTGTTTCTTCATAATTGCTGTATGCCCATGTTAACGAGTTATCTTTTTCTTCTGCATCTAGAAGTTGCTGCGCGGCTGTTTTATTAAAGTTTTTATCTACATCGTCCGGCTCTGGCATTCCTTCATAAGTGTCAAAAACCCAGAATTTTCTATCAGTCTGATTTAACAGCATGAGTTTTTTCTGCATACACATAACACTTCCACCTTTCCATGTTCCGCATTCAACAAAATCACCTTCAATGTTATTTTCTACTACATAGTTTACCGCGTCGGACAATGATTTTAATCTTTCTACAGATGTCATCGTATATGGTCTCACAAAGTTGATGATTTCCCAATCATCTTTCGTGAAATCGGCGTATTGGGTATTATCTGTAACTTCAGGTTTAAGGAGTCTGTTGATAAGTTTTTTAATCATTTAATTGTGATTTTTATTAAGAATAGGCCGTTTTTCTTGATATTATTCCGATAAATCCTTCAATAACATCAATTCTAAAACAAATAACGGGAATTGATTGCTTAGGTTTTCCCTTCAGCAAATATAGGAATGCAAGAACAAAAGAAGCAGCCAATTTAAACAGGTATTCCGATAGCTTGATAAGAAATCCGATTTTTCCTTCCTCACTGATTCTGACCCGCTCGCCGCGTCCTATTCCACTTGCTACCCGGTACATATATGCTCTTGTCAACTTCGCTGTTTCCACCACATGCATTACCCTGATGGCCGGATCATAAATAATGCTACTGCCATCTGCTGTGAGCCTGTAAAAAAGGTCTTTTCCTTCTCCACCTATTCTCAGCGTTCCCTTTACTCCCGGCAAGTCTGTGTTAAATCCACCAATTCTTTTAAATGCTTCATTTCGAACAGCCATATTGGATTCAAGCGGATATTTACCTTGTTTAAATGCACATCGAATAGGACTGTAATCAAAGTTGCCAACGAGTGAAGAAACATAGTAAGACATCCATGCAGGTTCATCCGGAATATACCTGGGAATAATTCTTCCTCCTGCACCAACGGCATCGGGTATTTCCTTAAATAATTTAATATAACCTGAGATAAAGTCAGCTTCTGCAACGGCATCATCATCCATGAAAACAAGAATCCTGCCTTTTGCAGCTTCAGCACCTGTATTCCTGGCAAAAGATGAACCCTGCTGACTTTCCTTCAGGTATTGCCCATTCAGGTCTGGATGATTGTTCAAAAATGTATGACAAACCTGATCTGTTTCATCAGTGCTGTTATTGTCTACCACAATAACTTCAAAAAAATCTTTACTGATATCCTGACGGTAGAGACTTTCAAGTGCTTCCCTGATATACCTTGCCCTGTTATAAGAACAGATTATGACTGAGATCTCTGGACCTACCGCAATCATGCCTGCATATTACGTTTCCTGTAACTGAAAAATGCTGCAAGCAATAAAAGTATCCACACTATCGCATTGGCAGCCAGTCCTATCCATTCACTCTTATAATATGAATCCGGTTTAAATTCAAAAGTTATTTCATGCTTACCGGCAGGAATAAATGCTCCCCTAAGCACATAATTGGTCTTATAAATGGGCGTTTCCTGTCCGTCTATATAAGCTTTCCATCCCTTTTCATAATATACTTCACTAAAGACGGCAAACCTTTCTGCATTGCTGGATGACTGATAACGAATAGCATCATGTTGATTTTTCACCAACCATATGGAATCACCTGTATTGGCACTGGTCTTCACCTTCGCCGCTGTTTCAATTACGGCAATTTGTTTAACAGGTAAACTGTCAAGCATTTTCATCACTTTAGCTGGATCAGCTTCAGTTTTTACCTCATCTACAAACCAGCATGGTCCTGCCGCTTCTGGATTCAATTGATAGGAAACTTGTCCTGAAGAAGGATCTCTGAAAAGAATATACTTCGTATTCAACATGTTTACAACAGGCCTGCAGTCAGGGAACTTGTAGAGTTGTTTTTCAATAAGGTCTTGGTAAATACTGAGTTTAGCGGCATGATAACCACCAATTGAATGATGATAAACACTGGTGATTGCATTTCCATTGAATGCGGTACTAACCCCATTGGTTACATCAAAAACCCTGTAAACAGACTTGTCTTTGGCAATCTCCAGATTTACAGGGGCAGGTGTAAATACCTGCTCGTATTCCTCAGCATCCTGATAATTAGCAGCTTTTAAATAGCGTGCATCAACCGATAATAAGTCAATCATTGAGAAAACAGTAATGACTGCAACTGACCATCCTGCACTGATTTTCTTTTTTAGTGTGAACCACAATGTACCAGCGGCAACTAGGATAAACAACAATCCTCTCAGGAGATCACCCAATAACATTGATTTCCTGTCTTCCTGCAATCCATCTGTAAAGTTTGTTACAGACGGAAGTATGGCATTTTTTTGCTGCAAATCTGTAATCTGATTGACTTGAGTAAGTAGATTTTTGTCATTTTCACTTCTAAAGTCCGCACTGAAATAAATAAGCAATGTAAGGATGAAGACCCCTCCAACAACATATAGGCCTTTCTTAAATAGAGTTGAAACATTCGGGGAATTGCTTTCAAAAATCAGGTGCTGACCTGCAAGCATGGCGCTGACAACGAAAACAAAGGTTGG
>JBILSG010000185.1:0-5159 GCA_044372235.1 Chitinophagaceae bacterium | reverse complement strand
TTCACCCAGATGCGGCAGGAAAACTGATTTGCTGTAAGGCCATTCTTTGATCTGTTTTTTGCCTCTTTCAATGCTGTTGGCTGTTTGCGCATCAATAGGGTATCCGGATGCAAGTTGCATGGCTGGCGCCAGCACTTCTTTCAGGCTCATTGTGCCATAAGCTGACAGCATGTGGCAGATCCCGCCTGGTGTTCCGGGTGTAGTGGCTGCAAGCGGACCGTATTCAGGCGGGAAATTGTATCCTTTGGATTTGAAAAATTCTGGTGTGGCTCCTGTGGGGGCAACTCCCATCGCATTGATGCTGATTACTTTACCGGTTTTGGGGTTGTAGATGATGGCTTGTGTTTCACCTCCCCAGCTCAGTACGTCCCACATGGTACAGGTAGCTGCCAGCATGGCACAGGCTGCATCCACAGCATTTCCACCCTCGTTGAATATGGTTGCCCCAGCGGTTGCTGCCAGCGGTTTACCGGTTATGGCCATCCAGTTTTTACCGTGTAAAGGCGGTTTCTGGGTTTGCTGTGCATGAACTGAATAAAACATCACACTGGATGTGAGCAGCATTAAAATCTTTTTCATGTTATTGTCCTTTATAGATTTTACCTTTTTTCATGATGACATCAACCCTTTGAAGTAGGCTGATGTATTTGAGTGCATCTCCTTTTACAGCTATTATATCTGCCTGTTTACCCTCACTCACTGTTCCTACCTTGTTTTCTACACCCATGAAAACCGATGGCCAGTAGGTGGCTGATTTGATTGCCTGGATGGGGTCAACACCAAATACACGGACCCATACATCCAGTTCATTCCAAGTGCTTTGTGAATGGAATTTCATGGGGATGCCACTATCAGTTCCGATCAGCATCACAACACCTGCTTTTTGCAATTGTTTGAATTTCGTTTCCAGGGTTGGTTTCCTGATGGGGGTGAGTTGAAAATAACTCATCCTTCCCGGATGCTTGAGCGAGTTCCTGATATCAGCAACTACTGAGTCGGGCAGTCCGAGGTGCCAGGATGGGTCATCAATTTTTTCCGGGTTATCGCGCACATCTTCATAATTATAGAGTCCTTCAACGGTTGGCGTCCAGAAAAGCGGACCCTGACTCATTTTGGCAGTTCTTTCAGCTATGGCTTTAACAATGTCATCCGGATAGGCAGGTGATGAGGATAAACCAGTATGTTCAAAATTGTCAACCCCTGCTTCCAGTCCGATCCGAATTTCATCAGGTCGGTGAGAATGTCCAACTACCTTCAGTTTGTGTTTATGTGCTTCATCCACAACTGCCATTACTTCTTCTCTTGTCATTTCATCCTGATCAATCAGCTTGATGCAATCTACACCTGCTTTTGCAAGGGTTTGTACTTTTTCCCGGGCATCCTTTTCGCCATAAATTCCCCAGCGGAACTGCTCTGTACCCGGATAGGGCCTGTGTTGCAGAAATGGTCCGCTTACATACATGGTAGGGCCAGGTAATTCCCCTTTGTTGATGGCATCTCTAACCCAAAGACTTTCCTCGAGTGGTCCGCCAAGGTCACGGGCACTGGTTACTCCCGCCATCAGCAGCTGATGGGCGGAAGCAGGCATGATGATGTTTTTGAACAAAGGGGGATATTTTTTGTCCCAATAAGGATAATCAGAATGTCCGTTAATCATCATATGCACATGCATATCCCACAAGCCCGGCATCACTGTCATACCTTCAGTAGAGATAATCTGAGTACCTTTTGGAATCGCTAATTCTCCAACACGACCAACTTTTTCAATGGTTTCGCCATTGATCAGGATAACACTGTTGAGGATGGGTTTGCCTCCGAATCCATCCACCAGTGTTCCGCCAACCAATGCTTTGCGTTGAGCCTGTGGCAGCAGAAATGCCATCAGCATCAGAGATAACAAGCATGTTTTTTTCATTTTTTTGTCCTGATTTTATGAGATTTGAAGGTAACTTATTTTCAGCTAAAAATCAGTTGACACGGGTAAGTAAACGTTTTCGCTTCACGGGAACGATTTCGTAAAAAGATGCATCTCAAAACCAATGGGCATATTGGTTTTTGTATATTTGGCAATCATTAACAGCACAACCATGGAAATTCGCTTTGCAATCGGGAAAAATGAAACAAAACATCTCGGTACAGATGGTCTGCGTGAGAATTTCCTCGTTCAGGATTTGTTTTTACCCGGGCAGTTAAAACTTGTTTATTCCCACCACGACAGGGTCATTATTGGAGGTGTTATGCCAGCTGCAGATCAGGTTGCATTGCCAAACCCTGCTGAATTACGTGCTGGTTATTTTCTGGAAAGAAGAGAGTTGGGCATCATTAACCTGGGCGGAAGCGGATCAATTTCAGCAGACGGTATCGATTATCCGCTTGATAAACTGGAATGCTTGTATCTTGGAAAAGGGGTAAAAGAAGTTTCCTTTAAATCAACTGACGCTCAGGAGCCTGCCAAATTTTATATCCTTTCAGCTCCCGCTCACCAGTCTTACCCCACTTCAAAATTCACCCGTGAAGATGCTTCTCCGGTGGCTCTTGGAGATGCTTCCACTTCAAATAAGCGTACAGTTTATAAATACATTCACAATGATGGCATCAGAAGTTGCCAGCTTGTGATGGGACTAACTGTGCTGGAACCAGGAAGTGTTTGGAATTCTGTTCCACCCCATACGCATACAAGAAGGATGGAAGTTTACCTGTATTTCGACCTGGATGCAGCACACAGGTTATTTCACTTCATGGGCGAGCCACAGGAAACAAGGCATATCGTTATGGCCAGTGATGAAGCCGTTATTTCTCCGCCATGGAGTATGCATTTCGGATGTGGAACATCTAATTATGCATTTGTTTGGGGAATGGCAGGAGAGAACCTCGACTATACCGATATGGATCCGGCCCCTATTCCAACTTTGAAATAAAATCAGCAACCCAAAACTTTAAAATACCTCAACATGTCAAAAAAAGTTGTAACCCTTGGAGAAATCATGCTCCGTTTGTCTACGCCAGATTACAAGCGTTTTGTTCAGGCAGATACTTTCGATATTACCTATGGTGGTGGTGAAGCCAATGTGGCTGCAGCACTTTGTAATTATGGTTTAAACGGAACATTCGTTTCCAAGGTTCCCAATAATCCAATCGGACAATCCGCGATAAATCATTTGCGCAGGTATGGTGTGGATACACAATTTGTTGCCCGTGGTGGCGACAGGCTTGGTATCTATTTCCTCGAAACTGGTGCTTCCATGCGTGCTTCTCAGGTGGTATATGACAGGGCCGGTGCTTCCATTGCTGAAGTGGATGCGTCTGAATTTGATTGGGACAAGATATTGGATGGCGCTGCTTGGTTCCATACAACTGGGATAACTCCAGCATTGAGTGATAAGGCTGCCGCCCTAGCAGAAGCCGCTTTGAAGGCTGCCCGTGCCAAAGGTATCACCACGAGTATTGACCTGAATTACCGCAAAAAATTATGGAGCAAGGAAAAGGCTCGTCAGGTGATGACCAATCTTTGTCAGTATGTGGATGTATGTATAGGTAATGAGGAAGATGCCGATACAACACTTGGTTTCAAGGCCAAGGATACGGATGTTACCAAGGGTGAACTGGACCTTGATGGTTTCAAGGATGTTTTCAAACAGATGAAGGAGAAATTCGGATTCAAATATATTGCTTCATCCCTGCGCGAAAGCCACAGTGCAAGCGACAACGGATGGAGTGCGCTTGTATATGACGGCAGTGAATTTTACCACACCAAGAAGTACAATGTAAGGATAGTAGACAGGGTTGGCAGCGGAGACAGCTTTGCAAGCGGATTGATTTACGGATTGGTTACAGGTATGACCATGCCTGATGCTGCTGAGTTTGGTGTTGCTGCGAGTGCCTTGAAACATACTATTCCCGGCGATCTGAACCACGCTACATTGGGTGAAGTGAAAGACCTGGTGAAAGGTGATGGCAGTGGTCGTGTTCAACGTTAATTTTATTGACAGTTTAAACTGAAAAAATGATTATTGACAACTTGCTTCAAGCATCCAAATATGCTGCCGTGCATCCACTGTTTGCAACTGCATTCGATTACATCAGCAAAACTGATTTGGCTGCAATTGAGGTTGGCAAATACGATATTGCAGAAGGATTGAAAGCTATTGTTTCAGATAAAAAAGGCATGACTCAGGCAGAGTCCTGTGCCAAATTTGAGTGTCACAATGCACACATCGATATCCAGATCTGTATAAGAGGAAATGAAACATTGGGGTGGAAGTCTCGTTCATCATGTAAAAATGAGCGAGAGCCATATAATGCCGAAAAGGACGTTATGTTTTATACAGATGCACCAGACATGTTTTTTCAGCTGTCAGACAATCAGTTTGCAGTTTTCTTTCCAGAGGACGTTCATGCCCCAATGATTGGAGATGGGGAAATTAAAAAAATGGTTATCAAAGTAAAAATCTGATATGAGTAATACACAAAAAGTAATTGATGCGATTGTAGGTCAGGGCATGCTTCCGCTGTATTTCAATCCTGATGAAACAGTTAGTGTAGAGATTATGCGGGCATTAAACCGTTCTGGTGTTCAGGCCATTGAATATACCAATAGGGGGGAAACTGCCTTGCAAAACTTCCGTAAGCTGGTTGAAGTTAGGAATGCAGAAATGCCTTCTTTGCTTCTTGGAGTAGGTACAATCAAGAATATGCAGCATGCAAAAGACTATCTTGAAGCCGGAGCAGACTTCCTTGTTAGTCCGGGTTACATCCAGGATGTTGCCAGCTATTGCGTTGAAAACGATATTTTCTTTGGTCCGGGTTGTATGACGCCTGGTGAAATCATTGCTGCTGAAAACACAGGTATAAAATTCATTAAACTTTTCCCCGGCAATATTCTTGGCGTGGAGTTTATGAGCAGTATCAAAGAAATTTTTCCTAAGCTGACATTCATGCCAACCGGTGGTGTGGATACCACCAAGGAGAGTATTGAAGGATGGTTTAAGGCAGGATGCAAGGCTGTTGGTATGGGTAGCAAGCTTGTAAGTAAGAAATTGATGGAGAATAAAGACTATGCAGGCATTGAAGCCATTACCCGTGAGGTTGTTGGGTTAATCCAGTCTATCAGAGCATAAAATATTTTGTTATGAAGCAGTTTGTTATTGCGTTTTCAATGA
>JBILSG010000298.1:0-3607 GCA_044372235.1 Chitinophagaceae bacterium | reverse complement strand
AGGATAAGGATTCCCGGAAAGAATACCTTCATCAGGTGCAAAGCGGAAGAGATCCATTGGAGTGGCTTATGCAAGGCATGGAAGTTTCCTATAAATATAGGCAGCTTTCGAGAATTGCAATCCTTCTTTCAGTATGATGGAACCATAGTTTACAAAATGGGTAATCAATTACTGCTTCATTGTTTAAAGAGCCATCCTGATTTTGACCAATCACCCTTACTCACACGATAGATAATTTTATTCATACTGTTCGAAGTGAAGTTGAATTGTGCTGTATAGGGTTGGTTTGGCACAATAGCATTCAAGCTTACTTCCTGTATTTTTCTATTGAATTGATCGAATAATTCTATCCGGTATTTTCCTGTTGAGGAAGGGTTAATTGTAAAATTCAATCGGTTTGCAAAGGGATTGGGAGAAGTATTTATGGTTACTTCTTCATGGCTTTTTTTGAGACTTTTATCTTTGTCTTCGTCATCATGATCTTCCTCCTTGTCTTTATCCTTGGTGCAGGAAAAATGGTGATTGATGGCGCATACCCAATTTTTGATCTGTGTCAATTCCATCCTTAATTCTTCATTTCCATTAAGGGCTTCATTTGCAATCAGGTACACATCTCTTGGGGTGATTTTTCCATCAAGATCACGGTCAGGCAGCATTTCAGAAAGACATTGTTTGCTGCGGTTTGATTTGTTCTTGCTTTCGAATTTGCTGTTATCATAGTCGTCATCCTCATTTTCATTCTTACACTTTTTGCAATAATTCAGCAACACTTTCCTGAGCAGTAAAGAATCAATAGACCGAAACTGCCAATTCCAATTGAGGCCTATATTCAAGGCTAGGGTCAATGTTTCCTGCAACAGCGCATTTTCTTTGTCTTTTTTTGCAGACACCAACTGTCCAAGGCTGCTGAATTTTGCAGAAATCCTGTTAGAATATTTTCCATCATTGTCAAGGAATTCCTGAATGAGTTTTATTTCACGGGAATAACTGTTGATTCTGACAAACCTGTCTTTACCACCCAAGACAAGGCCTTTTTCCTGTGTTTGCCATTTAGTCAATGCATTCTTGAAGAGTTCGCTTCTATTGTTATTTTTCTTTTTATCATCATCCTTGTCATCATCGTCGTCGTCATCGTCGTCACCAAAATAATCTTTTGGATAGGTGCAAACAAGGCTGCAATCATCAACATTTAAACGGATAATTGCGGTTGTATCACCTCCACATGTACCCAATACTTCTGCAAAATAAAAGGATGAGCCTGTTCGAAGTGAATCCGGAGTGAATGTTGGTGTGGTTGCACCAGCAATAGCTGTAGCGCCGGTAATGCTGTTCGTGGAATTTGTGTACCATTGGTAAGCTAAAGTACCTTCTCCAGTAGCATTCACCTGAAGCACAGGAATACTGTCTCCTAAACAAATATTTGCAGGTTGTGATAGGCTGGCATTCACAATTGTATTGGGGGTGATGATTATAGGAGTAACAGGACTAGTGACATTTCCACAAACACCCTGTACTTCAACATAGTAATAGGTGGTGCCAACTGTATTATTTATTAGCGGAACTGTGTATGCACTGTCAGTGGCTCCTTGTATGGCGGTTCCCCCGGTATTGCTTGGGTTTGCATTTCTATACCATTGGTATGCAATTGGATCAGAAGCTCCTACTATCAGGATTGGTGACTTTGAAACTGGAGCGCCCAAGCAGAAGGGTGGATTATAATTTTCAAAGCGGATTGTTGTGCTTGAAAAATCAGAGAAATAGCCATAGCGTGTAGTGGACCCCTGATCTCCATGAATTACACCCAGGTGAAATTTGCCTTTTGTATTGGCGATGGTAGCTACTTGTCCGGCTGAAGCAACAGCAATTGGGATGGTAATTCTGGCAAATTTCCACAGACCGTTTGTAGATGGTACATCACCAAATACAGATATACCGGTAAGGGTATTGTTGCCATTGATTGTAAACCCATCTATGATATCAGCAGGTGCAAGAATATTGAAAAAGAAGTCTTGATTTGTTGCCCTTGTTACACTGATATTCGTTGAACCAGTGCATTTCAATGCAGGCACTACAGCACCTCCTAACTCACAGCCAAATCCGGTCATATGAAATACCTGAACAGGTTCATTTGTTTCAATATAACATGATGGGTCTGCAAGTTGGCCAACATAGTATTCTCCTGATTGAAGGGTGTCAACAGCAGCGTTATTGATTTTGACTTCTGTATTGTTTCTGATGGCATATACATAGAAATAGTCGTTCTGGTATAATCTTCCTTTGATGATGATGAAGTTATTTCCTGCAATATCATCAGGGATAAGCTGATCGCCAGCTGTGTCTGCGCATGAATAGCCGGGATAATAAAGAGAGTCGTCTTTTGTTGTAATAACAATTTTCTTGTCGGCTTCCACTTTGGTACCACCTGGTTTTTCTGCTGGTACATTGGAAGCATTTTGACAGGCGAATGATTCACCTTTATTTAGGATGATGGTAAAGGGGATGCCAGCAGGATGGTTCAACAGGTTTTGTGTAGGTGTAATTGTTACTGAAGTATTGTTTTCCGTGGCAAGGATTATAAAATCAGTGTTATAATTGGGGAAGCCCTAACTGTAGAATAATCTTTGTAATGGAACAGTAAATTGAAATCCCATTGCATTTCTTCCTTTTAGTGCAAATAAATCCCCATTATAAGGATCAGGAATATCATAATAACATGAAAAGAGTTCGTCACCAACAATATGCAGTCCTTTGTTCGTGATAACGTCTTTTTCAACATGTTCTACCATCCCTTTAAAAGGAGTGAGGTCTACTGTTACAGACGAATTTGCTGCTACAGTTACAAGAATTGGTTGAAATCCGCCATTAGCGGGTTGTGAAATAGTAACATTCACAGGTTTGCTTTGCGCAGTGATTCTGAGCACAATTGGATCATCGCCATGCATAATCTGCAATTCAGGTGCAGCAAACCAAAATTCCTTATCTACCTGAGCCAACGATTCAAAACTCAAGAACAGGCAGGATAAACTAACAAAAAGGCGGGTAAACATTGATTTCATGAGTTGATGTTGTAGCAAACTTTTTTGGAATGCGTGAAGATATCAGTGCTTTTTTAAAAGCTGACCCTGATTTATCAACATCAACGGACATGAAATTTATTGAATGAACATTATTTTTATTGTAACTCCTTCCAAAGCAAATCTTTCAGTTCCTGCAATCCGGATCCGGATACTGAGGAGATGAATACATGTGGGATATCTGATGGCAATTCAGCTGAAATTGCTGTTTTTAGTTCGTCGTCGAGCATATCGCTTTTGGAAATGGCGATGACGAATTTTTTATCCATCAATTCTTCATTGTATTGTTCCAGTTCGCTAAAAAGAACTTCCAGGTCTTCGCGGTGGTTGTTGCTGTCTGCCGGAATGAGGAAGAGCAAAACAGGATTGCGTTCGATATGCCTCAGGAAGCGATGTCCCAGGCCGCGTCCTTCTGCAGCCCCTTCGATGATTCCCGGTAGATCTGCCATGCAGAATGACCTGCCATTTCTGTACTCTACCATTCCCAGTTGCGGGGTGAGCGTGGTAAACGCATAGTCTGCTATTTTGGGTTT
>JBILSG010000016.1:0-16290 GCA_044372235.1 Chitinophagaceae bacterium | reverse complement strand
AAATATGCGGATTTTCAATGATGAGGCTGGTGTTATGAATGTTTCCCTGCTTGAAAAGGGTGGTGATATCCTCCTTGTTAGTCAGTTTACCCTGCATGCGTCTACTAAAAAAGGAAACAGGCCTTCCTATATCCGGGCGTCCAAACCTGCAACGGCAATCGTAAAATATGAGGAGTTTAGGCATGTGCTTACAAATGTATTGGGTAAGCCGCTTCAATGTGGCGTTTTCGGAGCAGATATGCAGGTGGAGCTGGTAAATGACGGACCAGTTACAATCATTATTGATACAAAAAACAAGGAGTAATGGAGCTGAAAGAAGCACAGGAACAAGTAGATCAGTGGATCAGGACAATTGGAGTGCGCTATTTTAGCGAGCTGACCAACATGGCCATTCTGACAGAAGAGGTGGGAGAGCTTGCCCGGATTATGGCCAGGAAATATGGCGACCAGTCATTTAAAAAAAATGAATCGGCAGACCAGCTCGCTGATGAAATGGCCGATGTGCTTTGGGTTTTAATTTGTCTGGCCAATCAGACAGGTGTAGACCTTACTGAGGCATTTAAGAAGAACATGGAGAAGAAAACAGTAAGGGATGTTGACCGTCACAGGCAAAACGATAAACTCGCTGAAGACTAATCACTAAACACTATTTAGTATTTCTTTTATCTTTGCGGCATTATGATCATTAATGACCAGCAAAAGTTTCAGAACATCATCTCCCATGCCAAGGAATATGGATTTGTTTTTCAATCCAGTGAAATTTACGACGGCCTCAGTGCCGTGTATGATTACGGTCCGTGGGGTAGTGAGTTGAAAAAAAACATCCGGGAATCATGGTGGAATGAAATGACAAGGATGCACGATAATATCGTAGGTATTGACGCAGCTATTTTCATGCATCCTACTACCTGGAAGGCTTCCGGTCATGTGGATAATTTCAGTGATCCGATGATCGACAACAAGGATTCCAAAAAGCGATACCGGGTGGATCACCTCATTGAAGGTGTTGCTGATAACCTGAATAAAGAAGGGAAAACCGCAGAGGCAGAACAACTTATTGCTTCGATGGATGCACTGCTGGCAGCCAATGATTTTGCAGGATTAAAGCAACTCATTGAGGATAATAAAATGAAATGTGGGGTGAGTGGAACCTGCAACTGGACAGACGTCAGGCAGTTTAACCTGATGTTTTCCACTCAGCTGGGTTCAGTGGCAGAAGATGCCAGTGAGATTTACCTGAGGCCTGAAACAGCACAAGGCATATTTGTTAATTTTCTGAACGTGCAGAAAACCGCCAGGATGAAAATCCCCTTTGGAATTGCACAGGTAGGCAAGGCTTTCCGAAACGAAATTGTTGCTCGTCAGTTTATATTCCGCATGCGTGAATTTGAGCAGATGGAAATGCAGTTTTTCATCAGGCCTGGCACACAAAAAGAATGGTATGCCTACTGGAAGGAAGAGCGGATGAAATGGCATACTTCTTTGGGAATGCCTGCTGAAAATTACCGTTACCACGACCATGTAAAGCTTGCACATTATGCTGATGCTGCTGTTGACATCGAATATGCATTCCCAATAGGCTGGAAAGAGGTGGAGGGTATACACAGCCGAACAGATTTTGATCTAAAGAGTCACCAGCAGTATAGTGGTAAAAAATTACAGTATTTCGATCCTGAGATCAACCAGAATTATATTCCTTATGTCATTGAAACTTCAATAGGATTAGACCGAATGTTTCTGTTAACTCTTTGTCATGCTTACCAGGAAGAACACTGGACCAAGGAAGACGGAAAAGAAGACAGCAGGGTTGTACTGAAAATACCAGCTAAAATTGCGCCCATTAAACTTGCTATATTACCGCTGCTGAAGAAAGAGGGACTGCCTGAGATTGCCCGTGAGATCATGGCAACGTGCAGAAATGAATTCTACTGCTTTTATGAGGAAAAGGATACCATCGGTAAGCGTTACCGGAGGATGGATGCACTAGGAACGCCATTCTGTATTACTGTTGATCATCAGACTAAAGAAGACAATACGGTAACCATTCGTTACCGAGATACGATGACGCAGGAAAGGATTCCGATTGAAGGTCTGGTTGCGTTCATCAAAAGTAAAATGTAAAAGATTTTTGTATTCGAAGCATAAAAAAAGACCGGCAGGCCGGTCTTTTTTTATGGGAATAATGTTTGTTATTGTTTTATGATTTTATTTGTGGACTGGTATTTTCGGTCTCCACTGGTAATGGTTACAATGTATGTACCTGCAGGCAGGTTGTTCATTTCCACAGAACCGTTCTGATAGCCTGTTTCCTTTCTATAAACTACAGCTCCGGAGGTGCTCGTTACCTGAATGCCCAGTTTTTTAACAGTATACATGTTTCCAATCTGGTAATTTACCCTGTCTCGGGTCAGTGTTGGGTATACCCTGCTGATGAAATCTGAATTGTTGCGTATGGGATTGGTTATGGCAGTAGTGATTGTAATTGCGCTGCCAAGGGAGGCCGCGAACATGCCGTTTCCATGTGTTCCCACCACCAGGGTGTTATCTGTATACCTGTGTGCAAGCGAGTTGATTACGGCATTGTTGAGCATTTCTGCAGGAGTGCCTGCTGCCCCTGTTTCTCTTGCCCAGACAGTACTTGATCCATTGATTGATGTTGTGCTATACAATCCGATTGATGTACCTACATAATATTCAATACCGGTAGTTTTGGCGATGATTTCGCAGGCACGAACTGAAGGAAGGGTGAGGTTTCCTTCAATGATTTGCCAGGTAGGCTGACTGGCAGTAGCGTTGCCAGTCCAGAAAATACTGTTCACACTATAATTCGACACAACAGCTATAACGGTATCCTGATTTCTGGGGTTTACTGCAATGTCCCTGACCACTGAGCTTGATGACATGCCACTTGGAGTTATATCAACTGGCTGGTTATTGGTAAGACCCTGCTGGGGATCTCTCAGCCTGTAAATTTTTCCTTGAGATGTACCTATGAACAGGTGGTTATTACCTGAATAGGGTCCGCGTGTTGTTTCAAGGGAAAATATACTGCCGTTTACTGCAGGTGCCACGCCATCCATGTATGTCCAGTTGGAAGAAGTCACATTCGTTGCATCACCGGTGCGGTAGAGGCTATCCATCGTAGCATAGTATAAGTAATCTGTATTGTCAGGGTCCAGGTGGAAATAGGTTACGAATTCTCCTTCTCCAGTGTTGTTGGGTTTGATTTTAGTAAACGGACTTCCACTTCCGCTTAAACCGAACAGGTTCATGCGATAGAATTGTCCGTTTTGTGCCGCACAAAAAAGGTGCTGGTTGCCTGCTGCATTCTTTTTAGTCATACCAACAGCACAACCATCACCACCCAGTAGGATATAATGGTCATTGCTGTCCGGTGTTTGTCCGATAATACCTGTCCGATCCCGGAACGTAGTTGAATTGTCCTGTGCTCCTCCAAAGAAATTCCTTGAACCTGTGGTGGGATCGATGCCCACATGGTAATACTGGAGTGTTTGATACTGAGAATTGTATGTCCGATTTGCGTTGGCATCATGGAAACCCCAAACGACGGGTGATGCTGAAACATTTTCTATGAGTCCCATCCCACCATCTGACCCTACCAAAAGTCTGTTGGGGTTCGTTGGGTCAAAAACAAGAGTATGAATATCGGCATGACTTGTTCCCAGTTGATCTGTATAGGTTGTGGAACTGATACCTCCAATAAACGAAGTAGCAGCTGTTGATCCAAAACCATCTGTTGATTTGAACAGGTTGACACCCCCGGCAAGTACCAGGTTGGGATTGGTGGGATGAACGGCCAGTGCCATATTGTATCCGCCCTGCAGTTCCATGTATTTGGTGGTGGGTGTAGTACTACCCTCTGCTGTTCGGCTGGCATTAAGGTTTTTGCCATGACTGCTCCACGTGAAAGGTGTTGTGCCCATATTGCATCTGAACAGATCAGCCTCTGATTTGCTATCTGTTGCGAAGTCAGCATTTTCTACCATCACATAAAGCAGGTTTTGGTTGGATGGAGACAGTGCCATAACAATCCTGCCCCAGCCTGAAACATATTCTCCTGCAACAGTGGCGTTATCAAATCCCCTCCATCCGGCAACTGAATCTGCAGCATCCTTGACGCCTCCGGCTATGCGAGAGAATGAACCAGAATTACCGGTAGCGGATGAAAATACACCCGCCAAATTTCTGTCAGCATTCCTTCCACTCATGGCAACATAGATTCTTGATCCGTTGTTGTTTATCAGAATATCTGCTATGCCTCCAGTTGCTGTAGCAGGCACAGTACTTCCAAAAACTTCTGTCCAGCTTCCCCCACCGTCACTTGACCTGAAAATCCTGCGGTGAACAGCAGCATAGACATCACCGTTTGTGGGGTGCACCACAACTTTATGAACAAAGCTCCACGGCGAGGAAAATGTTACGATATCTGCAACGTTGGTAGAAGCGATTTTGCTCCAGGTGGCGCCATTGTCTAAGGATTTAAACATGCCCTCCCCGTAGATAAAGGTATTGGGATAGCCAACAGAAGCACCTATCGGCTCTCCGGTGCCGGCATACCAGGTATCCGGACTGCTGGGGTCCTGTGCAATGCTGGATACACTCCTGATTTGGTTGGCGGGGTGGACAAATTTCCAGGTTTTACCTCCATCTATACTGCGGTACAATCCACCTGTTACACCGCCCGCGATAATAACTTGGTTGGTGGTGCCATTGAATCTCCTGTCATAAGCTATTGCACGTGTACGACCTCCATTTTGGGTTGGTCCAACAGCAGCATAAGTATTATTCACCTGGGCACTGTAGAAAATGCCGTTTTGCTTGATTGGTAAAGCGCGCATCTGTGCCAACTCTCGTGCCCTGATTCCTTCCGGGATTTGTCCGGTTTTGGGATCACGGGTCAGAAGCCACTCGTATTGAGAACGCTTACGGGAGTTTTCAGCCTCCATTTTACTGTCTTCTTGTCCTTCCTCCTCATCAACCAGGATTTTGAAGTTCATCTTTTGTTTTCCTGCAGGGGTATCATTTCTGGAAATAATCCATGTTGCCATAACTGCAGTAATGGCGATTAGGGGTACGAGTACTTTTTTTGTTACCATTGGCTTGTTTATCAATATGAGCAATTTAACCAATTTTTCATGGTCTTGGTTCAAAAAATGTGTCAAATTGCTTTGACGGTATTTTCTTGCCTTTGTTTAATCGTATCTTTGCAGCACTGGTGAAGGCATGAATCTGGAGCATCTGTTGGATAGTTACGTACAATCTCCCCGCATAACGGCTATAGCGGCAGACCTCGTTGTGCCCGGTCCGGGTAAAATTCTTGTTAAGCATCTCTCCGGATCCTTTGCAGCTGTAGTTTTTTCCTCACTTTATCTCCGACAGGATTTAAACGCCAGCAATCACCTGATTATTTTGGAAGACGCAGAGGAAGCTGCATATTTTCACAATGACCTGGAGCAGCTCATCCAGCCCATAGATCTTTTTTATTTTCCGTCTTCGTTTAAAACCAACAAGAATTTCAGGACGCAGAGCAGCAGCCATGTCATGTTGCGCACAGAGGCGCTGACCCGTTTTGCGGCACAAGGAAACAGAAAGATCATGGTGACCTATCCTGAGGCACTGATGGAAAAGGTAGCTTCATCTGAAATTTTATCCTCCAATATCATCTCTATCAAGGTAAATGACCGGCTGGAAACGAATTTGCTGATGGAAAGGCTGGTTGGTTATGGGTTTGAGCGAACAGATTTTGTATACGAACCCGGACAGTTTGCCATGCGGGGTGGAATATTTGATATTTATTCTTTTGCCAATGAAAAGCCCTACAGGATTGAATTGTTTGGCGAGGAGGTTGACTCTATCCGTATTTTCGATCCTGAGAGTCAGTTAAGTGAGCGAAAACTACTACAGGTTAATATCATCCCCAATGCAGATGCTACGGAATCTGCAGCAGAGAAAATTGACCTGATGACGCTCATGCCTGCCAACACCATAATTTATACCAGCAACTGGCAGCTGTTAATTGACCGCTTCAAAGACCATTATGATCACCTTTTGCTTTTTCTACAGCAAGCCGACACACATGCAGGTGGAAGGGATGGAGATGAAAGAAATGTTGAAACTTCGGCTGATCAATTTACTTTTCCTGAAAGTTTTGAGCATGCATTGACACAGAAAAAATGCATCGAGCTTGCTCAGTCAGGCACCATTCCTAATCCAGCATCCACGCATGTTTTTGATGTGGTGGCACAGCCCACTTTCAACAGACAGTTTGAAATGCTGATAAAGGACCTGAAACAGCATGAGCAGGCGAAACACCCGATCTATATATTTGCCGAAAATCCTAAACAGCTTGAACGGTTATATTCTATCTTTACAGACCTGAAAGCTGAAATCCAGTTCGTGCCTGTTCCACGGGCCATTCACCAGGGATTTATAGACAGGGAAAAAGGTGTTGTTGTTTATACAGACCATCAGATTTTTCAGCGGTATCATAAGTACAAAATCAAGCAAGCTTACAACAAGAGCAAGGCTATAACAATACGTGCGCTGAAAGAGCTTCAGCCAGGTGATTTTGTGGTGCATGTTGATCACGGTGTGGGTGTTTTCAGTGGTTTGCAGAAAGTTCAGGTAGGTGGACAAACACAGGAGGCCGTCAGAATTATTTACCGTGATAATGACATCCTGTATGTAAACATCAATTCACTCCACAAAATTGCCAAATACACAGGGAAGGAAGGGCATGTTCCCAAAGTGAATAAGCTGGGTAGCGATGCCTGGGTAAAACTCAAGGAGAAAACAAAAGGCAGGGTTAAAGAGATCGCATTTGACCTGATCAAACTCTATGCAGAGCGAAAAGCACAGCAGGGATTTGCCCATAGTGCTGATAATTATATGCAGGTAGAGCTGGAAGCATCCTTCATGTATGAAGATACACCCGATCAGGGTAAGGCCATTGCTGATGTCAAGAAGGATATGGAACAGGCATCACCAATGGACAGACTGGTTTGCGGCGATGTTGGATTTGGTAAAACTGAAGTGGCCATCAGGGCTGCTTTCAAGACCTGTTTGGATGGGCGTCAGGCAGCAGTGCTTGTGCCAACTACCATTCTTGCCCATCAACATTTCAAAACATTCAGTGAGCGCCTGAAGGATTTCCCGGTAACAGTTGATTTTATAAACCGCTTCAAATCGGCCAAAGAGAAAAAGGAAACGCTTAAAAAGGTAGAGGAAGGGAAAGTTGATATTATCGTTGGCACGCATGCCCTGCTGGCCAAGGATATCAAATTCAAAGACCTTGGATTGCTGGTAATCGACGAAGAGCAGAAATTTGGGGTGGCACACAAGGAGAAAATCAAAACATTCAAAACCAATGTAGATTGTCTTACCCTTACAGCAACCCCTATTCCCAGGACCCTGCAATTCAGCCTCATGGGGGCCAGGGACCTCAGTATCATCAATACCCCGCCTCCAAACAGGCAGCCTATTCAGACTGAGGTGATGGTGTTCAATGAAGACCTTATCCGGGACGCCATTTACTTTGAGACAGAGCGGGGCGGTCAGATTTTCTTCATCCATAACCGGGTTAACGGACTTCCTGAAATGGCTGCGATCATCAGGCGGCTTTGCCCGGATGTTAGTGTTGGATTTGCACATGGCCAGCTAGAGGGGCATGAATTGGAAGAACGGATTTTTGATTTTATTCACCGCAAGTATGATGTTTTGGTGTGCACGAATATTGTAGAAAGTGGTGTGGATATTCCCAATGTAAATACAATCATCATCAACAATGCACACCAGTTCGGGCTGAGTGACTTACATCAGCTGCGAGGTAGGGTAGGGCGGGGAAATAAAAAAGCATTTTGTTACCTCATGGCACCGCCTATCAGCACCCTGCCTTCAGACTCAAGAAAAAGGTTGCAGACACTGGAGCAGCATGCTGAGCTAGGCAGTGGTTTTCAGATTGCCATGCGCGATCTTGACATACGCGGTGCAGGCAATATGCTGGGTGGTGAGCAGAGCGGTTTCATGATTGAAATTGGATTTGAAATGTATCAGAAAATCCTGGATGAGGCTATCCGTGAATTGAAACGTACTTCCTTCAGAGATGTATTTAAAGAAGAGATCAGCAGGCAGGATGATTATGTTCAGGACTGTACCATTGACACAGATCTTGAAATTCTGATTCCGGATCAATATGTTGATCAGATAGCAGAGCGGTTACTTTTGTATACCAGGCTAGATAATTGCCGTGATGAAGATGAATTAAAGCGTTTTCATGCTGAGATGATAGATAGATTTGGACCAATGCCAGATTGTGTTGAAGATTTGTTTACTACCGTACGATGCAGGAGAATGGCAGTTGAAATGGGTTTTGAACGCTTAACGCTCAAGCAACAGACGTTCAGGTGTTATTTTGTAAACAACCCTGACTCTCCTTATTTTACATCAGATACATTTAATGCCATTCTGTTTCATCTTCAACACCGAACCAATAAAAGCCACCTCAAGCAGGTTGGAAAAAATTTTATGCTGATAACCGAGCATGTTTCGGGTATGGAACAGGTGTATAACATCCTCGCAGCCATTCAAAATACAATCAGGGAAGAAAAAGAAAAGGGAGTTTTATAACTCCCTGATCCATATGTTCCTGAAACTTACCAGATCACCATGATCTTGCAGGATCAAAGGTTCTTTCATGCTGTGGGGCTTGTATTCAGGTATGCCAATATATTCGGAACCTCCCCAGAGGGCTGCATTATTCTGAACCAGCACGCCATTGTGAATAACTGTTATTCTGGCCTGAGATTGCAATTTCCCGTCAGCTGCGAACCTTGGAGCTGTAAAAATTACATCGTATGTCTGCCACTCTCCGGGTTTTCTGCTGGCATTTGCTAGAGGGATGAGCTGTTTGTAAATGCTCGCAGCCTGACCGTTTGAGTAGGTTTTGTTTTCATAGCTGTCCAGTACCTGTAATTCATATTTGCCCATCAGGAAAATACCACTATTTCCACGTCCCTGACCTTCACCTTTAACAACTGAAGGCGTTCTCCATTCTATGTGCAGCTGGCAGTCGCCAAAGCCCTGTTTGGTTGAGATTGTTCCCGACCTTGGTTTAACTGTCATGGCACCATTATCGAGTGTCCACTCAACTGCTTTTCCTCCTTGTCCTATCCATGATGAAAAATCCTTACCGTTGAATAAAACAATGGCATCAGAAGGGGCATCTTGTGCAGTAGCACCTGGTTTTACAATCGTAGGCACAGGGTCCCATAACTCTGAAAGTTTCGGATCTCCGGTGCGTCCCTGGGAACATGCAACTGAAATACTGGATGCAGATAAAGCAAGCAAAAAGAACTTTTTCATATCCTGTCTGTTAGTTTGTTGAATTGTTTATGATTCAATTTACGAAAATTATCGTCTTGTCATTGAAACGGATAATTTTTATATTTGAATAAATCCTTCTATATGGTTTCAAAAATCACTGAGGGCATCAAAGTCATTGTGGAGCAATTCTACCAGCCTGATTATTCAAATCCGGTTCAGCAGGAGTTTATGTTTGCTTATCGGGTTACCATTGAGAATAACAACAGTTTTCCGGTTCAGCTGCTGAGAAGACACTGGTTTATTCAGGACAGTAACACTGAGCAACGTGAAGTGGAAGGGGAAGGTGTGATAGGTGTTCAGCCTGTCATTGCGCCACAATCACAGTATCAATATATTTCAGGTTGTAACCTGAAGTCAGAACTCGGACAAATGTTTGGTACATATCTGATGGTGAATGTACACAGCAGGGAGCAGTTTTCTGTTAAAATACCTGTTTTCCAGATGGAGGCTCCATTTAAAAGAAATTGACCTTTCTATTGCAGCATGATGTAACTTTACATGTCTTCAAAAAGAAAAGGCACTGAAAAATGGGGTACAAAGTAACTTTCAACAACAAAAACAAGGTATTCTTCAACGCACTGAAAGCTGAGGTAGATGCCTATTTTGAACGCAATAATCTTCAAAAAACAGGTAATTGGAGGCTTTATGGTAAGACCATGATTCTTATCCCTGGAGCCATTGGTATTTATACGGCACTGATGATGCTGGATATGCACTGGGCTCTGTCATCTTTCCTGTGGTTTATATTTGGATTAAACATGGCTGCCATTGGGTTCAATGTGATGCATGATGCCTGTCATGGAAGCTTCTCAACTAAAAGCTGGGTAAATGAGATATTCGGTCTCACCAATAATTTCCTTGGCGGTAACGCATTCATGTGGAAACTGAAGCATAATATCATCCACCATACCTATACGAATGTGGATGGTGTGGATGATGATATCAACAACATGCCTTTCATGCGTCAGTGCAGTTCACAACCCTGGAAGCCAATGCACAAATTTCAGAGTGCGTACATGTTTATCCTTTACGGATTTACATCCCTGTTTATGTTTTTTATGGATTACATCAAGTATTTCTCAAAGAAGATATATACTACCCCTTTGAAAAAAATGACTCTTACGGATCATGTTATTTTCTGGGGAGGTAAATTATTTTTTATCGCATTTTATATTGTGTTGCCGATAATGGTACTTGGCTGGCAGGGCTGGTTGGTTGGTTTTGTGATCAGTCAGGGTACACTCGGATTAACGCTTGCGCTTGTGTTTCAGCTGGCACATGTTGTGGAGCATGCTGAGTTTGAAACAGCCGGTGTTGATCCTGTAAAAATTGAAAATGAATGGGCGATACATCAGGTCAAAACAACAGCAAACTTTGCTTTTTCAAATAAGCTGGTAACCTGGTTTGTGGGCGGTTTGAACTACCAGATTGAGCATCACCTCTTCCCAAGGATAAGTCATATTCACTATCCGGCCATAAGCAGGATTGTACGTGAAACATGTGAGCAATTCGAACTCAACTACATTTATTTCCCTTCAACAAGGGCAGCAATCGCATCTCATGTTCGCTTTATGCACCAGATGGGGCAGCGGCCTTAATTTACCTGGGTTTATATCCCGAACCTGTTAATATTTTTTGACCATCCAAAGCCAGCAATTCATCAATTGTTGTCTTTGGATTTTTTTTCATGTAAGCGCGAATAAGTTCTCTGCCGGTGAAAAGGGAAATAAAACCAGGTGAACCCAGTCCGAACTCAGGCGTTGATGGTCCGTCATTCAGGAATGAACGTGTTTTCAACAGGTCTGTTTCAAAAAGAAGATTGTTTTCAGTAAAGTAGTTCCAGATAAATCCTTCCGACTCCTTGCAACCCTTGAGCTGTGCCTCGGTATAGCCCAACTTCAATGTTTCTTTTGTATCAGGCAGGATGAGGTCTAACAGGTACATGCGTTTTCCATGATCAGCAATGATGTCGATCATTTTAGCTCCAGGTTGCAATGATGGATGAATGTCATCAATAATTGTTTTAATACTGTTGACAACAATATAATCTGTTGTGAACCTTTGTGAAATATATTCCGGGTACAGTTCCTGGCCAGCCTGACTTTTATACACTATCGAATTACTACCCAGGTGGAGTTGTAACCCCGCGCAAATGGCAAAAGTCGTGATTATTTCACCAGATCCGCCAGTTGCTCCATAGGCAAAAGCATCTATCGGACCCACAAATGTGATGAACTGCTCTGGCAGTTTGTATTGTGGGAAATAATATTTAACGTAACGGAATGCCATTTTTACATCCTGCGCAGCTTTTTCCACTTCTTTATCCAATACCACCGTGGAGTCATATATGGGTTTGTATTCCCGGATAAACTGTTTTATCAGCATGTCCCATTTAGCAGTATCAACACCGTTAAGTCCCAGTAGCCTGCCTGTAAAGTCCATGAGGAAATTATGGTATTCAGAAGATCGGAGTGCTTCGAAATCCTGATCCAGATTATTGGTATCCAGTGAAAAAAAATGCTTCTCAAACCGTTTGACATCAAGTTTGATGTTTATACCGGAAACATCGGGCTTATCAGGACCTTCCTTACAAGAATGGCAGATGATAACCATACCTAAAAATGCAATGAAAAATTTTGCTGATGTTCCGCGTTTCATATTGTTTTTATTGGACTTCAAATTTAAAACAAACCTGTCTATACCTGGAATTACATTTTGTTTTTCATCAAGTTTCATCTTTATTCCCCAATTTTGTTGCATGAAGGTCCTCATTGCGCAGCAGAATTATCACATTGGAAATTTCGAGTCTAACAAGGCAAAGATGCTGGATGCTATTGCAAAAGCAAAAGACCAGGGTGCAGATCTCGTTGTTTTTTCAGAGCTATCTGTCTGCGGTTATCCCCCGAGAGACCTGCTGGAGTTCACGGATTTTATTGAGCAATGTGAAAAAACCGTTCAGGAGCTTGCAGCTGCAGCAGACAATCTGGGCGTTATTGTTGGGAGTCCGGTCAGGAATCCTGATGCAGCAGGGAAAGACCTTTTAAACGCGGCATTGCTGCTTTATCAGGGGGAGGTTTACGGACAGGCTTTCAAGACCCTGCTTCCCAACTACGATGTCTTTGATGAATACCGTTACTTCGAACCTGCGAGCAACTGGAGGGTTATCCAGTTCAAGGGAGTAAAAATTGCACTGACGATTTGTGAAGATATCTGGAACATGGGAGATAATCCGCTATACAGGATATGTCCGATGGATCAGCTTATTCAGCAAGGGCCGGACCTTATGATTAATATTTCCGCTTCACCTTTCGATTATGATCACGATAAGGATCGGGCAGAGGTGGTAAGGCGGAATGTAGAGAAGTACAAAGTCCCCATGATTTATTGTAACGCTGTGGGTGCTCAGACCGAAATTGTTTTTGATGGCGGCAGCATGGTTTGCAATGTGAATGGGGAAATAACCAATACACTTGATTTTTTCAAAGAGGATTACAGCCTTGTTGATGTTGATGACTTGATTCGGCCTTCTTTCTCGCCCGGAAAAGCCGATTATCTGCTGCTGAATGAAGAGATGCGCGTGACAAGGGCCAATGATCCTGATAGTATTATGCAGTACCTGACTGGAGAATCCAATATGGCGCAAATAAAGGAGGCTTTGAAGCTGGGTATCTCAGACTATTTTTCCAAGATGGGTTTTAAAAAAGCCATTCTTGGAAGCAGCGGCGGTATAGATTCAGCTGTTGTGTTAACACTTGCTGTAGAGGCGCTGGGTAAGGAAAATGTAACGGCATTGCTGATGCCATCAGGCTTTTCAAGTAGCCATTCTGTTGACGATGCCGTAAAGCTCAGTGAGCATCTTGGGAATCCATATCATATCATACCCATTGAAGCGGTTTATGATACGTTTATAAATACACTTTCTCCACTTTTTGAGGGAACTTCATTCGGACTGGCTGAAGAAAATTTGCAGAGTAGAAGTAGGGGTAATATCCTCATGTCTGTGGCCAATAAATTTGGACATGTGTTGCTCAATACATCCAATAAAAGTGAGCTTGCTACAGGGTATGGAACGCTATATGGAGATATGGCTGGCGGACTGAGTATATTGGGTGATTTATACAAAACACAGGTATTTGCTTTAGCCAGGTTTTTAAATCTGGATGGTGAGCTTATACCGGATAATATCCTTACAAAAGCACCTTCTGCCGAGCTCAGGCCGAATCAAAAGGATAGTGACAGCCTGCCTGATTATGAACTGCTGGACAGGATTCTTTATCTCTACATCGAACGCAGGATGGGGCCGGCTCAAATTACTGAACTTGGTGCTGATGCTGCACTCGTAAACCGGGTATTAAAAATGGTTAATGTCAATGAATACAAGCGAAACCAGTTCTGTCCGGTTATAAGGGTGAGTACCAAGTCTTTTGGTACAGGCAGAAGAATCCCCATCGTGGCAAAATACCTGTCATGAAAGGAGTAATATATAAATCGACCGGAAGCTGGTATGTAGTTAAATCTGAGGACGGACACTTCTACAATGCCAGGTTGAAAGGCCGGTTTAAAATCGATGGTATCCGGTCTACCAATCCCATTGCTGTAGGTGATGAAGTGGCCTTTGAGATGGAGGATGAAGCAGAAAATCGGGTGATGATTCATGAGCTTTTCCCCAGGAGGAATTATGTGAACAGGGTATCGCCGGCAAACAGAAGGCTACACCACATCATAGCTTCCAACCTTGATCAGTCGCTACTGGTTGCTACACTCCGTGATCCCAGGACTTCAGTTGGATTCATAGACAGGTTTTTGGTCACCTGTGAAGCCTTTCATATTCCTGCGGTCATAGCATTCAATAAAGCGGATATTTATGATGAAGCAGATATGGTGTTGTTTGCAGACAGGAAAAACATGTATGAAACAATAGGTTACACTGTTTTGCTAACTTCAATAAAACAGTTTGAAAGTCTGGGTACTTTAAAAGCGGTATTGAAAGATAGTGTGACCCTTATAAGCGGACATTCGGGTGTAGGCAAGTCGAGTTTAATCAATGAAATACTTGAAGATGCTAATATCCGAACCAGTGATGTCAGTAACTGGAGTGGGAAAGGCATGCATACCACTACTTTCGCAGAGATGTATGACTTGCCCGGTGGAGGCAGACTTATTGATACACCCGGTATGCGGGAATTTGACATTGCTGATATTGAAAAAACTGAGTTATCTCATTATTTTCCAGAAATGAGGGCCTTGCTGAATGACTGCCAGTTCAACAACTGTATGCACTTCAATGAGCCGGGTTGTGCCATTAAAAATGCTGTAGTGCAAGGAAAAATTCATGAAGAAAGGTATGTCAGCTACTGTTCAATTTTAGACAGTATCAGGGGGAAGGTCTGGTGAAAATTATTTGAACCAGCTGCTGTAAAGTGTGTAATTGTTGGCAATCCTTTCAATTTCCCCGCTTACTTTTTCCGGTGAAATATCTTTTACTTTTTTGGCGGGGACACCTGCAAATACAGACCCTGGGGGAATTACCGTTCCTTCGAGCACAACAGCACCGGCTGCAACAATAGAGTTGCTGCCAACTACTGCCCTGTCCATTACAATTGCACCCATACCAATCAGCACATTATCTTCCACTGTACAGCCATGAACAATCGCTGAATGACCAATGCTAACATTGTTGCCGATAGCTGTTGCGTGTTTCTCATAAGTACAATGGATAACGGCATTGTCCTGTATATTTACTTTATCACCCATACGAATGGAATTCACATCACCCCGAACAACTGCATTAAACCAGATACTGCAGGATGAGCCCATCACTACGTCTCCTACGATAGTAGCGTTGGGAGCAATGAATGCATCATCAGGAATAGTTGGATGGACGCCTTTAACCGGGAGAATGACAGGCATATTTTTTTCATGAAGTTATTGCATAAAGCGGAACTTTGCAGTGATGAATCAGCGTGAACTTTTTTTGAGACATGTTGCCCAGACTTCTGAAGCACCGCTTGCTCTGGAAATTGTAAAGGCATCAGGTTGTATGATGTGGGATAAAGAAGGAAAGGGATACCTTGACCTGATCAGTGGCATCAGTGTGTGCAATGTGGGTCATGGTAATCCGAAGGTGATAGAAGCGGTCAAAAAGCAGTCAGAACAATACATGCACCTGATGGTTTATGGAGAATTGATTTCCTCTCCACAGGTGCAGTATGCAGCCAGGATTGCTTCCTATTTACCTGAGACCTTACAGTCTGTGTATTTTACGAATTCCGGCACTGAAGCCACAGAAGGGGCTATGAAGCTCGCAAAACGGCTGACTGGGCGAACAAAAATTGTTGCATTCAAGGACTCCTATCATGGATCCACCCAGGGTGCATTGAGTGTCATGGGCGATGAATACTGGCGGAATGCATTCAGACCATTATTACCAGGTGTGGTTCATCTGGAACACAATAATGGCAGAGAACTGGAGAAAATCGACAGAGATACAGCCTGTGTGATAGCGGAGCCCATACAAGCAGAGCGTGGGGTGAAAGTGCCTTCGGCTGAATGGATGAAAGCACTGAGAGAACGGTGTGATGAAACAGGAGCCTTACTCATACTGGATGAGATACAAACAGGCATGGGCAGAACTGGAACCTTATTTGCCTTTGAGCAGTTTGGTATTGTTCCGGATATCCTGTTGCTTGGAAAAGCGTTGGGAGGTGGAATGCCGCTTGGGGCATTCATTGCCAGTACTGAAAGGATGAATGCCTTTACGAATAATCCGGTGTTGGGACATATAACCACATTTGGGGGGCATCCGGTTTCTTGCGCAGCTGGATTGGCCGCATTTCAGTTTCTGTTGGATGAAGCGCTCATAAACGGCGTTGCGCAAAAAGCGCAGCT
>JBILSG010000184.1:0-5194 GCA_044372235.1 Chitinophagaceae bacterium | reverse complement strand
CGAATTGGATTGCAGAAAAGCATGTACTTGAGTTAGGAGCGGGGATAGGGTTGCCTTCTTTTACTGCTGCCCGCTTTGCTAAATCACTCATCATATCTGATGCTGATGGCGGTGCTGTTGAGTTGCTTAAGAAAAATATAAAGACATTGAATTTGTCTCATGCATCGGCTGTGCAAACCAACTGGAATAACAATTTTGTTCCTTTCTCAGGAATAAATACATTGTTACTCAGCGATGTCTGTTATGATCCGGCGCAATATGATCAACTGGTCAGATTAATCTTAACCTACAAAGAACAGGGTACAGATATAATCATAACCGCACCACAAAGGATAAGCACGGCGTCTTTCCATGCTTTAATCAGACCCTGGTTAAGTCAGTCATTTGTGCGTACTACAGACGATGTTGAGGTGGCTTTCTTCATAGTTTAAAAATGTTGAATTCAGGAAATTAATAACCGGGATTCTGTACTGCTGTTTTTTCAGTGGCTGTAAGTGCTTTGCTATTGGCTTGAATACCATCCAGGAATGATTGTGGAATGGGCCTGAAAACATGATAGTCAACAACTTTGGAAGCAGCTTCCAGGTTAAAGGGGCCTTCGAAACAAGTGTTTTTGTTCTTGCCAAATCTGCCCATCTGATATATTCGCAGGCAAGTTCTTTCTATCCGAATAAGTAAAAAGTGTTCTAAAAATCCGTGATCTGGTCTGCGATTTTTAAAATATCCTGCCCCTGCATCCTGCCATATTTCTTATTGAATGCATAAAAAAGGCTGAGGTTCCACGCCAGGTTTTGACTGCCCTGAATATTGGTCCTAATCTCCTTATTGATGGTTGATTGAAGCAGAAACGGGTGTTTTGTGCTCGAAATCCCAATGGTGTGTGTATAATAAATGCCATCGTTCTGGTCGAGCTTCAGGTAATAAAACTGTGGTGTATATTGAAAGTAATGATCCTTGAAAATGCGGATGCCTGAAATATTCGTATTGACGGTTATGAAATTCGAATTGATGGGGCCATCTTTCTGCAAACCGAAGCCACGTAAATAATAGATACCCAGGCTTACTTTATCAGATACCTTGTAACTGGGAAAAATTTCGGTCGCAACAAACCTACTGGCCTGTGTGATGGTGGTAAAACCGCTGCTTGTGCTGGTGGATAAAATTTGCCTGAGTGCCAGGTTATAGGCTGGGTGGATTCCTGTTTGCAGGTTAAATCTTTTTCCTTGTATTGCTTTATACCTGAACCAGAAAACCAGACTTCCTTTTTTACCGTCAAATGTTGCCCTGATATCAGGATCAAAACTGAAGCGGTTTTTTTTAACCGATAGCAGAAAATTAACTGCCGGAGCATTGAGAGAGAAAGTAGGTATAATGGATATGCCGTTGTTTGTTACACCCATCAGTCCGGAGAAACCACTTGTTACAACAACACTGTCTTTTTTTTGGGCTGTTGTGGGGAGATGTAATATAAAAACTGAAATCAGTAAAGTGACTATTCTTGCAGAATGAGGCATTTAAGTGGCAGTTAATGGGTTAAAACGCCACAATGTTACGAAAAAAGCACCGATTTTATCTAAATAACAGCTTGTTCACAGACATAGGTGGGGACTATACCTGTTGAACTGATGCGAGTTGCAGCATCTCCCGGCCGTGTGTTGCCGGATAAAACTAGTACCGTATCAATACCAAACTTATTGCCACCGATTATATCAGTATGAAGTGTGTCACCCACCATAAGGATTTCCTTTTTACTGATGGAACGCCTTGCACGGATTTGGTCATAAGCGAACATAAACATCTGTGAATCGGGTTTGCCGAAACGGATGAACTTTTTTCCGACAATACTTTCTATCATTTTGGCAATGCCTCCGATGGCAATGGAAACATTGTTGCTCCCCGATACTGGATAAATGTTATCTGTATTGGCAACAATGGCCGGAATTGTGCGCTGTCTGAGGATGTTGACCGTCCGGTTGATGTCATTGAACCAGTCAAATCCTTCATCATCCAGTAAAACGACCGCATTCACCTGATCAATATTGTTGTCATTTATAGCTCCAACAGGCAATGCCTGCAATCCGCTTCTTTCAATGTAATGGGCAGAATCCTCAGTTCCCAGATAAGCAACAATGCCATCATTCACTTTCAGGTCGAGGTACTCTTTGGCAATCATCCCGGATGAAATAATCCGCTCTTGATCAACGGCATGTAAACCAAGCCTGTGATAGGCTTCAGCCAGTTGCATCGGACTCCTTGACGCATCATTTGTTACGATATAATACTCTCTGTCTGTAGCTTTGAGGTACTCGAAAGTTTCTATGATGCCCTGAATCAAGCCGTTATAACTCTTTAAAACGCCGAAGGCATCAAAAAAAACAACCTTGTATTGTTCAACAACAGTACTGAATTTGTCAAGGGTGTACATGTCTTGTAAATTAAATTATTTTTTCGACGTTTCTTCTTTCAAACTAAGTGCCTGGATTATTTTTTCGGGGTCAAAATCCCGGTCGATAGCAGGCAGGTGAATCTCAAGTGCTTCTTTTTTCAGTTTTTGTGCATATTGCTCAGCAAAGAAATAATTACCATCCTTGATCACATAATTGAGGATGAAAAAACGGTAGCTTTCCCTGAGGAATCTGATTTCATTGGCTTTGATGGGGTTGACCTTATGATACTCTTCCAGGAAAATCAGGAAACGGTCTTCCATCATGGTCTGGATATTGTAAGTAAAGACTGTACGGTCTCCCACATCAGAGCAAATCCTGCTGAAAAAATAGAAATCAAGTGTCCGATAACTCATCCTGAACCAATCATAGTCCCAGCGGGAATATAATTCCATCTTCTCCGTTACTGAGAAATTCCCAATATTCCAGTCGATAAAAACAGGCATGATTTCAAAGGCACCCACATTGAGTTTCAGCCTGTTTTTCAGAAATTGGTTGCAGTGATGCCTGATCAACTCAACCTGTTCCTTTGTTCCAAAGGAATCCCCATCCTGATCGAGTCTCTCAAGCAGCGCATGTATATCAGCGCGGAGTGTTTTGGAGGATTTCGGGAAATTATTGCGGATTCTGGAACAGGCTTTGTGAAACCTGCCAATCTGCCTACCGAACATCCTGATCTGCTTTTCATCCAACCTCTTGGGCATTCGCTTGCTCACGCGTACCGGATTGTAAAAGACTACCCAGATGTCTTGCTTGCCCTGTTTGTATCTAAAAGTGTATACCCGGTTGTTTTTCAACAACGACTTGCCAATCACATTCTCAAAAGGGTAGAGGAGGTTGTTGGCCAGGGTATGGATGAAGCGGTGGTCTTGCTTGAAATGTTCATACCGGCCGAAAGACGAAAGTTTGGCAATAACAATATCACCATCTTCAAAATTAATCCGGTACACATGGTTGGTGGAAACCATGGCGCTGATTTCTTCCACCTGCACAATCTTCCTGGAGGCATCAAATCCTTCCCAGGCTTTGTGGATGATTTCTTCATATCCGGTCATGTTGCATCTTTTTTATGGGGTTAGCTTGCCAGCATTCAGCTGGTGGATGTCTTTTACATAAATCACATTCCTGGGATAGCCCTTCTCTGATATTTGGATCATGGCTTCAGCAACCTCTTTCATCGTATTGGTTATAGCCGGGAATAGGGATTTTAATACGGGCATCATCCAGGCGAGGTATTTGTAAAAGCCTTCCCCGATCATGCCAGTTGCTCCCGTGAGGATGATTTTCATGTGCTTTTTTTTGGCGAACCTCAAAATTAAGCCATGTGGATGACATAATACCCTTAATCAGGGCCCGGCTGAAAAATCACGCTGCGGCGCTAAGTGTTTAATTCGTTGGAAGCATCGCTGAATCAAGTTTTGTTTGCATGAAGAGTGCTGAGATATCTTTCGATTTTGCGGGATAAACTTTAATCAAGTGAGAACGGATTACTGCTGAAGTATTGGTTTCTTTGGTATCGAGTTTGACATTTAAAATTTGAGATTCGGTATTGGGCATGTGACAATCGATGCAATTTTGTTTGAGAACCGATGCTTCTATTTTATTTGACATTTTACAAAATTTATCTGTCTCAGGCAAATGGCACTCCATGCATTTCTGTGAAAACATGACAAGCTCATTTGCTTGATCTTGATGTGGATTATGGCATGTTGAACAGGTCATTGTTTTTACATTGGTAAAACATTTGCTCTCTAACAGCAATCCATATTGGTTACCATGTACATCAACTTTCTTTACTGTATTGGTTTGCACTTGTGAATGATCCAGTGTATCTCCTGTAGCAAATGCAGAGGCTGTGGTTGGGTTTGATGCGTTGCTGGAATGACATACCGCACATGCATCCAATTGTTGTTGATTAGAAAGATTGTGGGCATTCACAATTAAATTTCCGCCTTTAAAAACTGGGTTTTGGGTAAACAGGTCTACGTGATTTCCACCGGGGCCATGGCAACGTTCACAGTTGATTCCATATACAATAGATGATTTTTCAAAGCCTTGATTGTTATGGTTGACATCTGTGATCAGATCAGCATTGCTGCTGTGGCAGCTTAGACATTGCTGTCTGATTACTCTTCCAAAATTGGCAATACCATCTTGATAGCCAGGACTGTTTGACCAAGCATCCTCGTTGGTGTAATAGGAGATAGGTAGTTGGAACAGTTGATTGTTGACCCAATAGGCATAGCTCTGCCCTCTGGTGCCAGAGCCAATGACCATATCGAAGGGATAAGCTTTTACAAATTTGCTGTCATAAAAATTGACCTGGTACAACCCAGAATCTAAATGCTTCATTAAAACACCATCATAAGCATTGAACAAATAGCTGTTTTTCCCTTCGTCAAAACTCCCCCTGATATTTTCCTTGGTGGGGGACATGGTTGAGCTTTTGTGTGATGTCTTAATAAAATCGTTGTAAATATCGGAGTGACAACTTTTGCATGCACTCGATCCCACCAAATTATTATTTCCTTTTTGAATCACTTGATTTTCCAAGGCTGCTTCACCGTTGAAAAAACAGGATTGAAGCAGCATAATGATTGCAGAAACAATCATGATGATAAGAAATGGACTAGACTTGAAAGATAATGAATGCAGTATAGCGCCAGAAAATGGGGTGAATTTCATGGATTCAATTTGATTGATATGTCAGATAGAATTTAACCTGCTTCTGGTGGGGGAATCTTGCAAGA
>JBILSG010000183.1:0-5210 GCA_044372235.1 Chitinophagaceae bacterium | reverse complement strand
ATGAAATACTTCAGGCTGAACCGACAGACAAGGGGCATATAACAGTTTATCTGGGACATGTCAGTGACGAAAAAATTGAAAAGCAACTTTCAAAAGTAAAAGATTTCAGGTTTGAAGTGTTTTCCGGTAAAGTAACACAACCTTTTTCCCGGGGTAACATACAATTCTTCCCAACAAATCCAGCCCTATTTAATATGAGTATGTTGAATTGCAGTGGCATCATAACCGGAAGTGGATTTGAAACACCTGCTGAAGCATTATATCTCGGCAAAAGACTGATGGTCAATCCCATGAAAGGACAGTATGAACAATTATGCAATGCTGAAGCGCTTAAAAAATTCAATGTACAAATCCTGAATGATTGGGATGACACATTTCTTAACTCATTCTATCAGTGGATGAACAACAACAACCAGTCATTACTTAAGATAAAACATTCAACTGAAGACATCATTGAACACCTGATGAAGCTGAACTCGGATTTAAATATCAAACAGAAGATAGTTCTGAATAGAGATGTTGTATCAAACCATCAACAATTCCAATTTTGGGAACAAACATCTCATCAATCAATGCCCACTTCATCACCTGCGTATAGATCAGTAAAGCAGGCACAATAACATCAGCCCTGTCTTCACGTAAATTGAAATACTTCATGCGGTCCTGAATGGAGAGTAGCGACAACTCCCTGTAATACTCTTTCAGTAATTCAAGCTGGATTGGTTTTCCATCTTTCTTTTTACTCAAAGAAAATATCTTATTGATGTTACCGCCTGTTCCAATAGCTATACAGCTTTTCAGTCCGCGCACCTCCTCACGAATGACCTCCTTCAAATCCTGCCAGTCAGTTTCACTTACCTGACCCTTAAGCAACCTAATAGTGCCAATATTGAATGACCGCTTGAACATCAACTGTCCGTTCATAAACAAAGTGAGCTCTGTACTTCCCCCTCCTACGTCTATGTACAAATAATTATTCCTGTCATCAAGACTTTCAGCAATATGCGATTCATAAATCAAAGCTGCTTCAAAATCACCTGTTATAATTTGAATTTGAATCCCCGTTTCCTTATCTATCCTTTGCACTATTAAATCCGAATTGCTGGCATCTCTCATAGCACTGGTTGCTACTGCTATATGTTTATCCACCCGATATGCTTTCATCAGGCTGGAATAAGCCTGCATGGCATGCAGCATCATAGATACCTTTGAATCAGGTATAATACCTGTATCAAATACATCAAAACCAAGTCTTAATGGAACCCTTACAAGGTTTAACTTGTCGAATCGGGTTCTCTCCACGGGATTAAAAACAACTTCTGTAATCAGTAACCTGCAGGCATTAGAGCCAATATCAATCGCGGCTAATCTCAATTTATTTTATTCGCTTTTTTAAAAGATAATTATAGATATCCTGTTGTGCCCTTACTTTCTCAGGACTATGCGAATTTACATAGTTGTTCTCGAAATCCTCATCCAAAATTCTCGCTTTAACATTATCTGAAAGCTGGATATCTAAAATGTCTTGTAACTCCTTTTTCAACTCAGGATCATTAATGGGACATGCCGCCTCTATCCGGTGATCTAAGTTTCGTACCATCCAGTCTGCACTGGAAATAAATACACGCTCATTTCCAGCATTATAAAAAATCAATACCCTCGCGTGTTCAAGAAATTCATCCACGATGCTTACTGCATGAATACCTGTCTTCTTCTTTTTCTGACCTAATTTGGCAGAATATATCCCCCGGATAATCAGATTAACCTTAACACCAGTTTGAGCTGCCTGATTGAGTTTTTCAACAAGAGAAATATCACTCAGGGAATTCAACTTCAATGTAATTCCGGAAGGACGGGCTTTTTTGGCCTCCCGTATCTCAAAATCTATAAGCTGAATAAGTGATTTACGCATACCAACCGGACTTACCATCAGTGTCTTGCATTCAACAAGACTTTCTGCATGAGCTACCGGGTTCTCCAGATAATGGAAAATCCGGTTGATATCTGCCATAATTCCCCTGTTTGATGTAAGCAGACAATGATCCCCATAAAAATTAGATGTCTTCTCATTCAGGTTACCCGTACTCACAAAGCCATACTGTATCGTTTTATTACCTCTTCTCTTTTTGATGATGCAGACCTTAGCATGAACTTTCATGTTAGGAATACCTATGATCACTTTAACACCTTCGTCTTCCAGTACATTTTTCCATTCAAGATTTGCCTCTTCGTCAAACCTTGCCTTCAGCTCTAGCATAACTTCCACCTGCTTGCCATTTCTGGCAGCATTTACAAGCGCATTCACAACTTTTGAATCAGATGCAAGCCTGTATGCAGTGATTTTTATAGAACGCACATCGGGATCTATCGCTGCTTCACGCAACAAATCAATAATAGCCGTAAAGGAGTGGTATGGAAAATGCAAGAGAATATCTTGGTTATCAATCACGTCCGTAACCCTGATGGCCTTTTGTAAGGCAGGATGGGGTATTGGCTGCATCTTCCTGAAAGTATCCGTAAATACATCTGGAAAATCCATAAAATGTTTGAAATTATGAATTCTGCCGCCTGGTATGATACTTGACTTTCTGTCTAATTTGAGCTTTTTAATCAGGTAATTCAGCAAACCACTATTCATTGCCTTATCATAAACAAACCTGACAGGCTTTCCCTTTCGCCGGTTTTTTAGTCCCTTCTGCATTTTTTCAACCAGAGAAGTACTCACATCAGCGTCAAGATCAATTTCGGCATCTTTTGTTACCTTGAAGATATGCGCATCAAAATGATCAAATCCAAAATAAGAAAATATAAACGGTAGATTGACCCTGATAATATCCTCAAGCAGAATTATGTGGGTTTCCTTTTTTGTTGTTGGTAATTGGAGAAATCTACCAAGAGCTTTTGAAGGTATCTCAATCAGAGCATATTGCTGCTTGTAGGCAGAATCATGTTTTTGCATGACTACGCCAAGATATATACTTTTATCTCTCAGATAAGGCAATTCTGGTAAACTCTCTATCATGAGAGGTATGATGTTGGCCCTGACGTTTCTCTCAAAATAATCAATAACAAAAGCTTTTTGGGCTGCAGTAAGTTGATTGTCGGTTTTTAGATGAATATGCTGCTTTTTTAACTGCAACTGAATATCCTCCCAGATTCTGTCAAACTCATTTTGTTGCTTTAACACAACATGCTGAATCTCATTTAAAACCAGACTCGGCGTTTCCTCCATGTGCATCTGTAACCGTTTTTTTCCAGTTTCATACTCCTCCATTCTTTTAAGTGTTGCCACACGTACACGAAAAAACTCATCCATATTATTTGAGAAAATACCCAAAAACCGTATCCTTTCTTTTAATGGTACAGTTGTGTCATTTGCCTCCTGCAAAACCCTGGCATTAAACGCCAGCCAGCTGATATCCCTTTGTACAAAATTTGGTTTGGACATTCCACTAAACTAAAGCTATTGTTACAATGAACACACAGAAAATCAGGATTTTACAAAAAAATAATACATTTAAAAACACATGCCATTTAGCTAACAATAGACACGAATTAATAACAAATTTGTTTCAATATTATTTTATTGTTAAATTTAAGAACAGTTGGACGCAAAATGACCATTTTAAAGACGATATATACCCTGACTTTTATATGCTTTTGGGCTATTTCAGCCCGGGCACAGGATATTTATAATGTAGCTGATCTCGACTTTTGGGGGAGAAATATTTCATTCTATTATAAAAGTCCTGAGATTGTGAAATTCAATGATATCGAAAGTGTTGATATTGATGCGATTATGGATAATATTGGAAGTAAAACAGATGATGTAAAAAATATAATTGAAGAAACAAGGAGAGATATGGAACTGTCTGACTGGCTAACCTATCAGCTAATCAGAAAATGTGCTAATGTAATTTCTCCGAAATCAGCTGATTTCAATATTTATACCTTGACAAAAGCAAATCTTCTGGAAAATCTGGGCTATGCGCCATTAGTTGGATGGGATGGAAAATCATTTTTATTGTATATTAAATCAAATGATGAAATCTTTAACCTGCCAGTGAAAATATATCAGGGTGAAAACTATGTTTGTATAAACTATCATGATTTCAATTACGCTGAGTCGATACAATTTTCATCATTAAATCTTAGGAGTCTGAACCACGAAAAAGGAAAACAATTCAGATTTTCAATTTCCAGCGTTCCTGCATATCCCCAAGATAAGGTCACTGAAAAAGTCTTACAATTTGAATACAAATCCAAGACGTATTCGATACCTGTAATGGTGAATCAGGAAATTAGAAATTATTTTACAAATTATCCTGTAACCAGTTATGAGTCACAATTCAATATTCCTGTCAACAATATTACAAGCACTTCATTGATAAATAACCTAAAGATTAAACTTAAAAATTTGCCTGTCAAAAAGGGTGTAGAATTATTGATGAATTTTACAAGAACTGCTTTTGATTTTGCCAATGACACAGAAGTATTTGGAAGGGAAAAAAGATTGAGTCCGGAAGAAACCCTGTTATATGAAAAAAGCGACTGTGAAGACAGGGCTGCTTTATTTTTTTATTTGGTCAAGGAAATTTATAACCTACCAATGATAATACTAAGCTATCCAGATCATGTTAATGTTGGCGTACAACTGGATGGCAAAGGCTACACTGCAAACTACCAGAATAAATCATTTACAGTGTGTGAGCCTACCCCACAGAAAAAAAATCTTCCGATAGGCAAAATCCAGTCGGTAAGAAAAAAAGATAACTACGAAATAGCATATGCCTATATCCCAGCAGGCAATAACCGGCATTAAATAAAAGGGGGCACATTGAAAATGTGCCCCCTTTTATTTATACAAATCTCTACTTAAATTAATACGCTTTGTTCTGAGGATCCCAGTTTGTCCATCCTGCTGTCCAGTTACTAGTTCCCATAGCACCGCGGAAAGTTCCTGAGGTAAAATAAGGATTCATACCAGTAAAGCTTGCACCAGTCAAAGCAGGTGAACCTGTTTTTGGTAGGAAGTTTGGAGCTGTAGAATAATAGGGAGCTGTTAGTTGGGCGTCATCAGCAGTGGCAAGAGTTAAGCCACCTTCGGATTCAGCTTTAGCCTGAATAGCAGCTGCAGTTATTACAGCAATTGCTGTAGCGTCACCACGGTAGAAAGCACCAGCAGTATTTGTATGAACAAGGTTGTTCCT
>JBILSG010000182.1:0-5217 GCA_044372235.1 Chitinophagaceae bacterium | reverse complement strand
CAGCAGTGGTTCTCAGGTAAAAGTCAATATTTCCTTGTCTCATTCAGCTCCATCTGCACCCGGACAACTTAAAAGTCATTACGCTACCCGTACACCCCTTTGCTGTGGTGACATTAATCAGTTGCTGCGTAAATTTGAGGGCCAAAAGATTGGTGTTTTGTCTTTTACCCAAACTTATCTGCGTGGTGTTCAGAAAAATATCATCCTCTCCAAGGCAGGAAAACTTGAAGAAGCTGCAGCTAATTTGTTTATGGCCATGCGGGAATTGGATTCACTTGAGCTGGATATTATCATAACAGAAGTGTTTCCAGCTGAGGGTGTTGGAATGGCCATAAACGACAGGCTGGCACGTGCAGCTTACAGGGTTGAATCAGAATAGTTCACTCAACTCAAGCCACCTCATTTCCTTGGCATCAATTTGGCTCTCTATTTCGGTAAACCGTTTTGAGATTTTTTCAATTTCTTGATATTCAAGGTCAGGGTTGGAGAGCTTGCCGGAAAGTGAATTTTTCTCATCATTCAAAGCAGTAATTTCTTTTTCAAGGGTTTCATATTCCCTCTTTTCATTGAAACTTGGTTTGCGTTTGCCAATAGGTTGTTCTTTTTCTTTGGGTTCTTCCTTGTTGACAATCATCTGAGCTTTGATTTTCTCAGGATCAACATTTTTATCAGCTTGTTCTAGCCTGTATTCTGCGTAGTTTCCAGGGAAATCACGGATTTGGCCATTACCTTCAAAAACAAAAAGGTGGTCAACAATCCTGTCCATAAAATACCTGTCATGGCTGATAATGATGAGACATCCCGGAAAATCCATCAGAAAGTTTTCAAGCACGGAGAGGGTAGGCAAATCCAAGTCATTGGTAGGTTCATCCAGTATCAGAAAATTGGGGTTCTTAAAGAGTATGCTTAGCAGGTGTAATCTTCGTTTTTCCCCTCCGCTTAATTTGCTGATATAACTGTACTGCTGGTCTGGGGTGAACAGGAATAATTCAAGAAACTGAGCTGCACTCAGCGTAGCGCCATTGGCCAGTGGAAAATTCTCAGCAATATTCTTTACAAATTCAATTACACGAAGGTCTTGTTTTATTTCAAGCCCTTTTTGGGAGTAGTTACCGAAGACAATGGTATCTCCGATATTTATTTTGCCACTGTCTGGCTGTTCAAGTCCCTGAAGAATATTTACAAATGTTGATTTACCTGCACCGTTTTTGCCAATTATACCAACCCTTTCACCTTTTTTAAATGTGTAATCAAATCCTGACAGAATCACTTTGTCGCCAAAGCTTTTATAAACCTTCTTGAGTTCCGCGATTTTTCCACCGAGTCTGCTCATTTTCATTTGCAGATCAACCTGTTTGTCTTCTATTTTTCTTTTTGCTACTTTTTCAATTTCGTAAAAATTATCTTGTCGACTTTTGGATTTTGTTGTTCTTGCCTTTGGTTGCTTTCGCATCCATTCCAGTTCCTTTCTAAACGTGTTTTTCGCTTTGTCAATAGTTGCTATTTCACTTTCAATCCTTGCCGCCTTTTTTTCAACATAATTCTGGTAATCTCCCTTGTAAACATAGATTTTGCTGTTGTCGAGTTCCCAGATTTCAGTACATACGGTATCAAGAAAATAACGGTCATGAGAAACCAGGAGAAGGGTTATGTTTTCTTTTTCGAGGTAGTGTTCCAGCCATTCAACCATTTCGACATCCAGGTGGTTTGTTGGCTCATCCATGATCAAGAGACAGTGGTTGTTGTTAAAGCCAATGTCAATAAGGGTTCTGGCCAGTGCCACCCTTTTTTTCTGTCCACCGCTGAGGCTGCCAACAAGTTGGTCAAGATGATGAATATTCAGTTTACTCAGGATCTGTTTGACTTTTGAATCAAAATCCCAGGCATTGTAATCGTCCATCTCAGACAAAGCCTCTGCAATTTTTTCTGCATTATTCGAGTCCTCAGCAGCTTCATATTTTTTAATAGCATTGATCACGGGGTGATTGTGTGCGAATATATTATCCAATATACTGGAGCGTTCGCTGAACAAAGGATCCTGCTCGAATAAAACAGTATTAACATCTTTATTAATCCAGACTTTTCCTTCGTCAGCAGTTTCTTTACCCGAAAGAATTTTCAACATAGTTGATTTGCCTGACCCATTTCGGGCAATTAAAGCGATCTTCTCACCTTCATTGATATGAAAGGTTAAATTGGAAAAAAGAGGTTTAATGCCGTACGACTTACCCAGGTTCTCAACAGTAACATAATGCATGCTGCGAAGTTAATGAAAAGCAGCAAGGTTAAAAATTAGGGCTGGTTATTGCAGTAAAATGTAAAATAAAATACATAGCAATAAGGCGATAGCAAGTGCAATAGGCACCCTTAGACTATTCATTTTGTTTTTATATTTCTTTTTTCTGATAAGATCTTGCCAGTCTTTTTCATATTTGTTCCAGTCAGGCAAATTCTTTTCCAGGTGGTCTACCAGTAAGTTTATGTCAGATACATTGATCATACCGGCTAGAGTAAGGGCGATTTTGTTGACGGAACTGATAAGCTGTGGGTCCTGTTCACCCGATATGATACGAAGCCTTGTTGTGGAAAAAAGAGAAATAAGTTGCCGCCCCATCCGGTACGTGTCAATATTAAATTGATTGGATTGTGAAATATTTTTTTCTACCTGAAGGAATAATTTCAGGATTTCAACAGCTGAAAGGGCATTATCCAATTCGTTTCCGGTTGCTTTTTCCAGCCATCGCTGGTAATGATATGCTTCTCTCTTCTCAGGATCAGTTAAAGTGCTGTATGCCTCCTGTAATTCTGTGTAATAGTCGTGGTTGAGACTATTTAGCCCAGTTTTGTCTGGGTGGTATGTATGGGCAAGCTTTCGAAACGCTCTTTTTATGGAAATTACGTCAGCTCCAGGTTTTACATTAAGCAACAGGTAATAATCTTTTAAAGGCATCTAAACAAAGGTAAAAATTGAATACATTTGATATAACTAAAAAAGGTATGAAAAATTTATTATTTCTTGTCCTGGTATCCTTCGCAACACTGGCACAGGCACAATCCAAAAAAATTAAGGGAAAGAACTTTTTTGAATTGAAAGTTTATGAGTACAAAACTGCAGCACAGGAAGCGGTGATAGACGAATTTCTGTCCGCCGCATACATTCCGTACCTCCATAGCAAAGGGATAAACCATATCGGGGTTTTTACGGGCCGCGCCAATGATACATCCAAAGTAAAAAAACTCTATGTTTTGGTCCCATACAAGAGCCTGAATGAGATTCCTGTTATCAATAAAGCGATGTTTTCCGATAAATTGGTTTTGGATAAAGGACAGGCATATTTAAATGCAACCAGTGAAGCGCCGGCCTTCGACAGAATTGTCAATTACATCATGGAAGGATTCAGGCTCGCACCGGCTTTACTCCAGGTCAAACTTTCTGGTAGTGTTGAGGATAAAGTGTATGAGTTGAGAAGTTATGAAAGTGCTTCTGAAAAAAAGTATTGGAAAAAAGTTGAGATGTTTAATGAAGGTGGAGAAATTGACATTTTTTCAAGATTGAATTTCAATCCTGTGTTTTATGCAGAGGTGATCAGCGGACCAACAACGCCAAACCTGATGTACATGACAAGTTTCGAGAGTATGAAAGACCGTGATGCACATTGGCTTGCGTTTAGAGATGATTCGCAATGGAAGGACCTGTCTGCCAAAAAGGAGTACGAAAAAACGGTAAGTAAGAATGTAACCTTGTTTCTCAAGGCCAAGCCCTATTCTGAATATTAGATCCTCATTTCCCTGATTGGGAAAGAATGTATCTTTGGGCAAATTTTTAAGATGGGTGAATTGAGCAGAATCCGCGAAGCTTGTGCATACATCACAAGTATTTATGCATTGCCGGTTGAAATTGGTATTGTATTAGGAAGCGGATTGGGTGGATTTACAGACCATGTGGTTGTTGATAAGGAAATACCTTACAGTGATATACCCAATTTCCCCGTTTCAACAGTTGAGGGGCATGAGGGTAAACTGATATTGGGAAAAATGGGTACCAAAAACGTTGTTGTGATGGCCGGCAGGTTTCATTACTATGAAGGGTATTCACCAGTTGAAGTTGTTTTCCCGATCCGGGTGCTCAGGCTTTTGGGGGTAAAGGAATTATTGTTGTCCAATGCCGCAGGTGGGGTTAATCCATCTTTTAAAGTTGGAGACCTGATGGTCATCAGGGATCATATCAGTTTTGGCATCATCAATCCCCTTTTAGGTAAAAACCTGGACGATCTGGGTCCGCGCTTTCCTGATATGAGCGAACCTTATGCATCAGACCGTATTCTCCAGGGTAAGGCGATTGCTTCTGAATTGGGAATTGACCTTAAACAGGGAGTATATTACGGTGTAACAGGACCAACATTTGAAACAAGGGCTGAATACAAGTTGATTTATAACCTTGGCGCTGATGCAGTTGGGATGAGTACGGTTCAGGAAGTGATTGCGGCTGTACATTGTGGCATGAAAGTTTTTGCTATCAGCGTAATCACAGATCTTGGCATCAGGGATGAGGAGAATATTATAACCCACCAGGAAGTATTGGAGGCTGCCAATACCGCAGCACCTAAATTGACAGCAGTCTTCAAAAACCTTATTGAAAAATTGTGATGCACTTCATTAATTTACGCAAAGTCGTTTTTTTATTGTTGTGTTGTGGATTTTTCACGGCAGCACATGCTCAGCGGGGAATGATGAAAAGTGTTCAGGGAATGGGCTCCCGATTCTCTGGTGGCGGTGGTGGCAGGTCAGGTGGGGGGAGTGATTCCCTTAGTTTTGAAAAAAGAAAATTTGCAGATGATTCAGTGAATGTCCGGTTTCGCTACCTCGATACAGCCCGTTACAGTGGCTTTGACTCTTCGATAAGTGACTATTTCAGAAGAATGCCGGTTAAGCCAGAAATGATTCAGATTGGACACTATGGTAATGCTATCAGGTCCCTTCTTTATTCTCCTTTGCGCAAACCGGGATGGGATGCAGGTTTCCATGCGCTTGATCCATTTGCTTTCACAATCGCAGACACGCGATTCATGAACACAACAAAGCCATATACGGAGCTTGGTTACCTTGTGGGTAGTCAGGTTGAACAGCATATCAGCGTTTTGCATACCCAGAATATAAGGCCTAACTGGAATTTTGTCTTTCATTACAGGTTGTACAATGCTCCGGGTACTTTCAATT
>JBILSG010000181.1:0-5227 GCA_044372235.1 Chitinophagaceae bacterium | reverse complement strand
AGCAACTCAACAGCACCGCCATCAGCATCAGATATGATGAGTGATTTAGCAAAGCGGGCAGCAGTAAAAGAAGGCAACCCTATCCCCGCTCCTAACTCAAGTACATGCTTTTCTGCAATCCAATTCGTTTCTTCCAATAAGTATGCAGACATGGCCAGTGCAGCAGGCCATATCCTCGTCCAGAAAGGGAAAACAGGTTTATCATCCGCTTTGAGCTTATCCTCATAATCTGATCTCACATCAGCAGTATCTGGTATGAGTAGTTTAATTCCATGTAACGATTCATAAATATTCAAATTATATTTTAACGTATTCATGCCCTGATTTTGTTTGAAATAGATAGCTGTCCAACGAACATATATATAAATACTTTTATTCGATTTAAATTATTTTACTTATCGATAATGCCTGACCATTAATTTTTTTTATCATGTTGATTCTGAAGTTTAATCCAAATAAACAGGCTGAAATTGGGAATGATACTTACCTGCATATAGTTTTGTGTTCATCCAAGAGATCCACACCAGTATCCCGTTCAAGACCACACAGAATTCTGTCATACCAATATTCCTCCTGAGATCCGTTGCATTCCAATACCGAAAGAAAAACTGTCGTAACGCACAATTCTGACATTTTTAAAAAATTACATTATGTTACACAGTTTCAAGTTAAAACATTTGGCAGTATTGCTTTCACTTGGTTTATTTACTGAATCCTGTCGCAGGGATTCAATTGACCAGGTTGAAATTGATGCCGCAAGAGCAAGAACAAGAAATACCTTAACACCACTTCAGCAGTTAGGTAAACAAATTTTCTTTGATACACGATTATCTGAACCAGTAGGTGTGCAATCTTGCGCTTCCTGCCATGCCCCTCAGGTTGGATTCTCCGGATTTGGCGACATCCCAACTGGTGGAGCTGCTGCCGCATCAGGATTTAAAAGAGGCTGGATCACCGGAATCGGAGAAGGAGCTAATATTGGCGCATTTGCCAACAGGAGGCCGCAATCTGCTGCATATGCAACATTGAGTCCTGTATTCCAACTGGTAACGGTTGTACCTGATGCAGAAGGTATTGCAGAAGGTCTTGTTCCTACACAGGAATTCATGGGTGGTAATTTCTGGGACGGAAGGGCAACAGGACTAAGGTTGGGATCTGCATCAGCAGAACAGGCACTGGGACCATTCCTGAGCACAAAAGAGCAGAATCATCACAGTCCAGCTGCAGTATTGGCTAAACTGCGCAACAACCGCGCTTACATTGCACTCTGGCAGGCAGCGTTCGGCACACCAGACATCAGCAATCTGACACCAGCTCAAACATCACTCAACTACGACAGGGTTGGTACTGCCATTGCCGCTTATGAAGCATCTCCAGAAGTAAACCAGTTCAGTTCAAAATTTGATGCTGTACTGGCAGGAAGAGCAACGTTGACACCTGAAGAAGAAGAAGGACTGCGTTTGTTTAACAATGAGGCAGAGTGTTATGACTGTCATACCAGCTCCGGAATCAGGAACGCACCAATACCTCCTGGTGAACCATTTACCAACTTCAGGTATTTCAACATTGGTGTACCTGTCAATACGAAAAATCCTGGTGGAAATGCGGTACCAGATGGAGGCTTAGGTGCATTCCTTGCTACATCTGATAATCCCGCCTGGAGAGATCTGGCAACTGCAAACTGGGGAGCATTCAAAACTCCCACAATCAGAAATGTTGGAAAAATGCAAAGATTCATGCACAATGGTTCAATGCAATCTCTTGAAGAGGTCATGCACTTCTACAACACAAGAGATGTGGCAGGTGCAGGATGGAATGGAGTACCCTGGGGAGCACCCGAATATCCCTTCACACTTGATTTCCATGGTGTAGGAGCAATCGGACTCACAGCAGCACAGGAAGCAGCAATTGTAGCTTTCATGAGAACACTCGACGATGGATATACAGGAGTAACACAATAGTTTTTAAATTCAGGAAAGAGGGAACACCAATCCCCCGCCTTCTGGCGGGGGATTTTTATATCATCCCTTTATATGACGAAGATTATGATTCGTGTGTAGCTGATTGCTGATTTTCGGTGCCATGAACGACACTAAAGCAAATATGGATCATCAGGCCGAAAGATATGAATGGGTAGATTATGACCGTGGGATAAGTATAATACTCGTATCATTCAGGCATACCTTTGAATCTCTTTACAATTCAGGGCTTAGGATGTACGAATATCCATGGATAGAATACATGAATGTTTTTTTATTTGGATTCAGAATGCCGCTGTTTTTTATTGCATCAGGGATGTTTCTTTCCGGCAGTTTAGAGAAAAAGGGACTAGACGGTTACAACAAATCAAGACTAAAAACAATTTTGTATCCCATGATGATTTGGAGCCTGATTCAGCTGACATTGCAAATTATGATGAACGGACAGACCAACATTTCTTATGAACCCAGCGACTACATTTCACTGATCTTTGATCCGAGAGAAACAGGACAGTTCTGGTATCTGAATGCCTTGTTTTTTGTTGGTGCGCTTTATGCCATTTTAAAAGTAAAAATGAATATCAGTTCCCCTAAACAATTGCTCGTAGGTTTAGTGATGTATGGAACTGTTGCAATCCTCAGATCAGAAGGACTTTACCTGGGTTTTGTGATGGATATCCTTCAGTTCTATCTCTTCTTTGCCATTGGCGATAACGTATCAGCAATGTTAAAAAATAAAAACAATTTCAACACTTATGCATCACCATTCATATTGCTGTTACTGATACCATTGTTTATTCTGATACAATATAATTTTACTGAAATAAATATTGCCATGAAAAGCAATTATTATGTAGAACACAACATGCCTCTTTTTTATCTTACTGTTGCGCTTGTTGGCTGTGCCTTATCCATGAATATTTCTTTTATTCTCGCAAAACTCAAACAGTTGAAATTTCTAACCACAATTGGTTATCATTCAATACACATCTACTGCATGCAAATCATAGCCATGGCAGGAACAAGGATGATTTTGTTGAAATACTTTAAAATAAATGATGTTCCGCTACTTACGAGTTTGATTTTGTGTGCAGGGATATTGTTACCTATACTGGCATATAAAATGCTGATAAGCATGAATGCTTGGTGGCTTTTCACGCTCCAAAAACCATCCCTGCCAATAAAACAGCCTGTTTAAATCAACTTTTTGTCCATAGCAGTACAAACAAAATTAAGTTGAATTTCAGCTTATAAAGCAATCAATAAAATTCAACATGCATGAAAATAACTAATAGTAAGAACTACTCATCTGTTTAATATTTGAGCAACAATAGCTAAAATACGTTAACAACAGTCACTAACATGTCAGAATAAAAAAGAAACAGAACATTATACTCTTTCACACGTTTTTAACATTAGGAACTTTACACTCATAACGCTCAGATTTCCAAATCCACCGAAAAGCCACTTCCTCCAATTCCTTAGAAAGACTGTTGTAATCCTTTTTCTGACTAAATCTTAAAAATTTATGTTACACAGTCGCATGCAGCAATTTACGTCTGCAATCTTTTTTTCTTTATTATTGGTATCCTGTTCCAAAGATGCAATGGAGCCACAAGATCAAATCGACAACATCAGGGCCAGAACAAGAACTACCCTGACACCGATTCAACAACTGGGCAAACAAATTTTCTTTGATGCCCGTTTGTCCGAACCCATGGGCGTACAATCTTGTGCATCCTGTCATGCTCCTGAAGTTGGATTCTCCGGATTCAGTGACATCCCAACAGGTGGTGCGGCTGCAGCATCGGGTTTCAAAAGAGGTTGGGTGGCAGGTATTGGCGAGGGTGCAGCAATAGGCGCATTCGCCACGAGAAAACCACAATCTGCTGCCTATGCATCCCAATCTCCTGTATTTGAATTTGACGGTGAGGAATTTGTTGGTGGATTGTTTTGGGATGGAAGAGCTACCGGTTTGAGGTTGGGTAGTCCGCTTGCAGAACAGGCACTTGGGCCATTCCTTTCAGCCAAAGAGCAGAACCATCCAAGCCCTGCATCAGTTTTAGCAAAATTGAAAAGCAACAGATCTTACCTGGCTTTGTGGAAAGCTGTATATGGTTCTGCAGAAATTGACCTCAACACAACTGAAGCAATCGCATTAAATTATGACAGGATAGGATTTGCTGTTGAAGCATACGAATCTTCACCTGAAGTGAATCAGTTTTCATCCAAGTTCGACGCCTTTTTAGCCGGCCGTGCAACACTTACAACAGAAGAAGCCGAAGGAATGAGATTATTCAACAATGAAGCGGGCTGTAATGATTGCCACAAACAATTGGGAGGCAACCGAAACAGACCATTTGTTGTGGGTGAATCATTTGCTGATTTTGCTTATCACAATATTGGCATACCTCAAAACCCCAACAATCCGGGTGGAAATCTTGCTCCAGATCCAGGATTAGCAGGATTTCTGTCTACATCAGACAACCTTACCTGGAGAGCGATGGCAAATGACAATTTCGGCAAATTCAGGACTCCAACACTCAGAAATGTTGCCAAAGCAAAAAGGTTTATGCACAATGGTGTTTTCTCATCATTGGAAGAAGTTGTCCATTTCTACAACACACGTGATGTAGCTGGAGCAGGTTGGAATGGTGTTCCATGGGGAGCACCGGAATACATGCCAACAATGGATACTGAGGCATTAGGTGATCTTGGACTCACTCCCGCACAGGAAGCAGCAGTAGTTGCTTTCTTGAAAACAATGAGTGATGGATTTACAGGCGTAACGCAATAAGTCAGATAAATGAGTACCCTACGGGCCCCGCAATTGCGGGGCTTTTTTTGTTTAACTACTTTAGCGTTTGTCAGGAATTAAATCTTAACAAAAACTTGCATTTTCTCGATTTGTGTCACAGATTTGTCATGTCTAATAACAAACCAACCTATCCATTTCCTTCGAAAGACTGTTGTAAACCTTTTTTCTGACAAAAAAATTTAAGTCACATGTTACACAGTCGAAAACTGCAAACGCTCGCAGTTGCAATTTGTTCCGTTCTCTTTTTAGATTCATGTAAGAAAGACATTGATGTTGAAGCAAACTTCGACAATGCCCGTGCCCGCAAGAAAAACAACCTTTCAGCTGTTCAGCAATTGGGTAAGCAAATCTTTTTTGATGCCAGACTTTCCGAACCGATGGGTGTTCAGTCCTGCGCTTCATGCCATGCCCCAGAGGTAGGCTTTTCCGG
>JBILSG010000015.1:0-16414 GCA_044372235.1 Chitinophagaceae bacterium | reverse complement strand
GGATCAGTTGATCCGGCCCTTCCTTTTTATAATTAAGTCTGCAGATTATTTCAAAACTTCATTTAGTTTAGCATGAAGTTCAGATCCCCTAAGGTCTTTGGCAATAACTTTTCCTTCGGGATCAATTAACACATTAAAAGGAATTCCTTCAATACCATATAAAGGAACCACTTTACTGTCCCAGAATTTCAAATCACTTACATGGCTCCAGGTGAGCTGATCGTCTGCAATTGCTTTTACCCAACCTTCCTTTTCTTTATCCAATGACACACCCAGAATCGTGAAATTTTTGTCTTTAAACTGCTGATATGCACTGACTACATTAGGATTCTCATTTCTGCAGGGCTTGCACCAGCTGGCCCAGAAATCAACCAGTACAAATTTGCCTCTCAATGATTTAAGTGACATCATCTTCCCATTTACATCAGGTAGTTCAAAATCAGGTGCTTCCTTTCCCACCATATCACCCTGACTTGGACGGGTAAGTGCTAGATTAAAGTCTGTTGCAAGTTTGGTTATGCGCGGGTACTTCTCAAACCGTTTAGCCAGGCCTTCCATCACAGGTTTTACCTGTTCTGGAGATACCAGATTTTGGGACATGCCCAGCGCATACATGGCAACAGCAGGAGATGCTGTTGAATCGGCATAAGCAAGCAAATAAGATCCAGCTGCCGTTGCATATTCCCTGAACTGATTTTCCATTGAAACCCTTGCACTATCCATCACTTCACCTTTGGCGATTATGAGGTTCTTGAGGGAATCAATTCCTTCGAGGCGTGCATTGAAACCGGCAAGAAGATTCTTAAAAGAAATACTTCCAGCTGAGTTGGTAGAATACTGGTTTGCATTGGTCCAGTCAACATCCATTTCTATTTTCTGCCTGTCGGGAATAACCAGGAAATACATCTCATCTTTTTCAAACCGAATCCTGTATAGTGATTCAGCATCCTGTGCGCCACCATTCAGCTCAAGACTCACATCACCCTGTGCAGCAGTTACCGTATCGAGGGTCAATGGTTTTGCCTCCAGATCTATTACATCGAGGTAAACGGCCTGGGCCTTCGGCAGATTTTTGATATTAAGCCGGATACTGACATTCTTTTGTTTGTCAGAGCATGACAACAAGGCCCATAGCAATAAAACTAGTGAGGCCAGCGGGATTTTCTTCATGTTATTGTTTTTCGTTTAATACTTTGTTGAGCAGTTCTGTACTGCGTTTGGGATCAGCCTTGCCCTTAGAAATCCTTTTCACTTCTCCTACAAATAGGCCGATAAGTCCTTTCTTCCCCTTCCTGTATGCTTCAACCTTATCTGGCATAGCCATGATAACTTCGTTCACCCATTGTTCAATTTCGGTCTCACCCGCATCCTGAAGTAAATTCAATGATGTTGCCAACTGAACCGGATCAATATCCGTATTGGTGAGTAATTCCGGTAATATTTTTTGTGCTGCCACCGAAAATGATATTTGTCCACCAGCAACCAAATCCAGCAACCCGTACCATTGAGATTTACTGATGGTCAATGAAGACCATGGCTTGTTTTGGCTATTCAGGTAGGCGCGAACGGGACCAATTAAAAAATTAACCAGTGATTTCCGGTATGATGTTCCTGCTGCCAACACTTCAAAAAGTTCATTTAACTCATAATCTTCTGTGAGCTGGATGGCATCATATTCACTGAGGTTATATGCCTTTGTATACCTGGACTGCTTTGCATCAGGAAGTTCCGGCAGTTGGTTCTTAATTTGCTGAATAAATTCCTCCGAAAATCGAAAAGGAGCCAAATCTGGTTCAGGAAAATAACGGTAATCTTCAGCGTCTTCTTTGGTTCTGATTGAAAAAGTCACTTCTTTTTCTGCATCATAGCTTCTTGTCTCCTGAATGATACGCTCTCCCTTGTCTGAAAGAGCTGAAAGCCTGCCAATCTCCAGCTCAACTGCATGTCGAAGATGTTTGATTGAATTGAGGTTCTTAACCTCAACGCGTGTTCCCAGTTTTTTTTCACCGACTGGTCTAACTGATATGTTGGCATCACACCGCAAACTGCCCTCCTCCATATTGCCATCACATATACCAATCCAGCGAACAAGTTGGCGGATTTTGGTCAGGTAAGCTGCCGCCTCTTCGGCCGTATGCATATCAGGCTCAGATACTATTTCAATGAGTGGAACCCCGGCCCTGTTGTAATCCAGATAAGTATGCTCAGGACTTTGATCATGCATGCTCTTGCCTGCATCTTCCTCCAAATGAATACGGGTAAGTTTTATATCGCGCACTCCTGCAGAGGAGGAAATCCTGACCATCCCACCTGCACATATGGGTGTAGTATGCTGTGAAATCTGATATCCCTTCGGGAGGTCAGGATAAAAATAATTCTTCCTAGCAAAGTAATTGTACCGTGCAATGTCAGAATGACAAACCAGTCCCATTTTGATAGCATGTACGATTGCTTCCTTATTCATCCTGGGCAGGGTTCCGGGATGACCCAGCGTAATAGCACTCACGTGGGTGTTTGGGGCACTTCCAAAAGCAGCAGAATCTCCTGCAAATAATTTGGATCGCGTATTCAATTGTACATGAACCTCCAACCCTATTACAGCCTCATATTTGCTAAGTCCATCAATTGACATCAGGGAAAAATTTAAATTCCGGCAATAAAAAAAAGTTATTGTGAAACACCCAGCAATTCTTGCAGTTTTGCTTCAAGTGTCTTGCTGTTTCTTTCACTGATACCAAGTAACCTCAATACAATTTTACCCTGTGCATCAACAAGTATTTTTGTAGGATATCCATTAATGTCATATGTCTTTACAATATCATTAATGGCCGGATCATATAACACCTGTTTCCATGGAATAGCATCTTCCACCACCGCTTTTTTCCATCTTTCCGTTTGTTCAGCCTTAGACTTAGCCCCAGCAACAATTTCATTGGAAATACCAACTATCTCAAATCCGCGTCCCTTGTATCTCTCATAGATAGTCTTCAATTCCGGATGGCTCTTTCTGCAAGGTACGCACCAACTTCCCCAAAAATCAAGTAAAATAACTTTCCCAGTCATATTTCTTGTATTGACCTCATTACCATCTATACCTTCCTGCTGTAAATGCACTACTGGTTTTCCAACAGCAGTTATCTTATTGTTTTCTATTTTAATGGCAAGAGCCTGACCTGAGGCACTTTGCTTAAGCCTGTCAGATATTGCTTCAAAGCGCCGCTGCATGTCTTCATTTGACATAACAAGAATAAGGCTATTCATCATGAGTACACTGGCAAAGGCATCTGGATGGCTGTCTATGAATTCCATCCGTTTCCGCTGGTTCTGTTTTCTAAGAGCAGTCATTTCTGCAGTCAGCCTGGCATTGCCTGCTGTATCTCCTGAAACTGTTTTACGGTGATGTTCCTGCTGTAGTTTCCAGGTGGCATCATAATTCCCGATATCCCAGAATCTGTATTCCTCATAAGTCTGCATTTCCTTATCTGCGGATAAAACCCTTGCTTTGAATATTTCTTTTGCATCACCCTGAACTTCCACTTTGGAATTGGCCAACATAAACATCAATGGCGGAGGAGGAGCAACTGCCTTTCCTATACGCAGATAGAGAGAAGTGTCCAGCACTTCAATCCGAACGATCTGAGGTTCAGAAAAATTGCCAGTCCAGGTAAAGCTATCCCCATTAACAGTTGTGAGTGTATCTACTTTGGAACGGCCATTGCGGGTATAATTCACCCTGACTTTTTTGCCGGATAATCCCTCAAGATTTCCGGAAACCAAAAACCCTTCCTGTGAAAAACAGGCACACGATGCAACAACGAAAAGAAGCACTAAGGAACTTCTCATACTTGAATTTGGTGTAAGGTACTTAATAATCAGAAACCTGTTTGCCACGGGTTCAATCTATGTTTCAGGCCGCTATTATAAAACTGAACGAACAGCCTGGATAGCCTGTTCTATGCCATTCAGATCTTGACCTCCCGCTGTTGCCAAACCTTTTTGTCCGCCGCCACCCCCCTTGATTAATGCAGAAACCTTTGTTTTGATCAGGTTAGTTGCATCAATAGATTTGTCTGCGATAAGTTTATCCGAAACACCAATAGCCAGAGCAACCTTCCCGCCAATTTTTGCAGCGAGCACAATTAGTAAGTTATCTCCTGCCATACGCAGTTCCTGCGCAATTTTTTTCAACATATCTGCAGAACCAGTTTCAATAACTGACCCAACAAAAACATTGCCTTCAATCTGCTCAGCCTGCTTCAGTAAATCCGATTTTATAAAACCGGAAAGCTGGTTTTCAAGCTGCTCAATTTGTTTTTTTGCAAGAGCAAGTTCCTCAACCTGAGTTGCAACTGCTTTATTGATATCTCTTGGATTTTTTAGTTGCTCCGCAACCTGTCTGATCAGGATCTGTTCACCCTGATGCTGCAGTTCAGCAGCCATTCCGCAAACAGCTTCCAGCCTTCTTACACCAGCCGCAACACCAGATTCAGCCGTAATCATGCATAAACCCAGATCACCTGTTCTGCCAGCATGGGTACCCCCGCAAAGTTCAACAGAATAGTCCGGATCAATGGTAACGACCCTCACCTGGTCGCCATACTTTTCACCAAACAAAGCTGTAGCTCCGGAGTTTATGGCTGCTTCCTTTTCCATTACCCTGATAACTACAGGAATATTCTGCCTGATGCGTGCATTGACAATGGCTGTGACAGCATCCATTTCTTCCACTGTCATCTTAGCGAAATGTGAAAAGTCAAAACGCATCCCCTGGTCAGTTACCTGAGATCCTTTTTGTGCCACGTGAGTTCCCAACACCTGACGCAGCGCTGCATGGATCAGGTGCGTAAGTGTGTGGTGCAGGCTGATTGCTGACCGCCTCTCCTGATTAACTGCAGCGGTTACTGCAGGCTGAACAACAGCAGGCATCTGCGCAATGGTATGTACAATGAGGTCGTTTTCTTTTTTGGTATTCAAAACCTCCAGCACCTGATCTCCCATCCTGATAACGCCGGTATCACCAACCTGTCCACCACTCTCAGCATAAAAAGGTGTGTTCTCCAAAACTACCTGAAAGCTGGTACCGTTTTTGGTTGATACACTCCTGTACCGAAGCATACGGGTGTCTGTCTCAAGCGTTTCATAACCGACGAATGAGGTAGCCAATCCAGCACCTCCTGTCACTTCAACCCAATCTGCCACATCTGATGCAGTTGCAGCCCTGCTGCGATTCTTCTGTTGCTGCATCTCCTCCTCAAAACCCTGTTCATCAACACTCAGTTTATTTTCCTGTGCAATTAACCGGGTAAGATCAATGGGGAATCCATAGGTATCGTACAGTTCAAATGCTGCTTTGCCGGGTATAACTCCAGAGGCTTTTGCACCAGCCATCAGGTCATCCATTTTCTTTAACCCCTTACCGAGGGTACGCAGGAAAGTTTCTTCCTCTTCCCTGACCACTTTGGCAACAAAAGCTGATTGTGCCTGAAGCTCTGGAAAAACATCACTGAACTGTACCGATAATCCGGGAATAAGCTCATGCAACATTGGCGCCTTGACATTAAGGTAGGAGTAATAATAGCGTACTGCCCTTCTCAGAATCCTCCTGATAACATACCCTGCACCTGTATTGGAAGGAAGCTGACCATCTGAAATGGTAAAAGCAATAGCCCTGATATGGTCTGCCAGCACCCTGAAGGCAACATCCTGCCTGGATTCACCGGCGGTATATTTCTTCCCGGAAATTTCTTCGGCCCGGCTTATAGACCCCGTAAAAATGTCTGTATCATAGTTGGATGTCTTTTTCTGGAGCACCCTAACCAGTCGTTCCAGTCCCATCCCTGTATCCACATGCGTAGACTCAAGCGGCTGCAGACTGCCGTCCTTCAACCTGTTGTACTGGATGAATACATTATTCCAGATTTCAATTACCTGGGGATGATCCTTATTTACAAGAAGATGGCCTGGAACTATTTTTCGCTCTTCATCAGGTCTGCAGTCTACATGGATTTCACTACAGGGGCCACACGGACCAGTTTCGCCCATCTCCCAGAAATTGTCTTTCTTATTACCCATGACAATATGGTCTTCAGGTAATAAATCCTTCCAGACAGAGAGAGCAATGGTTGAGGCCGGTATATTCTCTTTGGGATCACCCTCAAAAACCGTAGCATATAACCTGTCTTTCTCAATGCCATATACATCAGTCAGCAATTCCCAGCTCCAGGTTATGGCTTCTTTTTTAAAATAGTCGCCAAAGCTCCAGTTCCCCAGCATCTCAAACATGGTATGGTGATAGGTATCCACACCTACCTCTTCCAGATCATTGTGTTTGCCACTTACCCTAAGACATTTCTGGGTATCAGCCACCCGGGTATTGGGAGCTGGCTTGTTGCCCAAAAAATAGTCTTTGAACTGATTCATGCCTGCATTGGTAAAAAGCAGCGTTGGGTCATCCTTTAACACAATGGGGGCTGAGGGGACAATCCTATGCCCTTTTTCTTCAAAAAATTGCAAAAATCTGCTACGTATTTCAGCTGATGTCATTTTAACCCTTTTTTAAGTAGTCAAAAAAGACGGCAATAGTCTATATTTGCCGAACTTTTAGCGTTGCAAAAGTACATTTTTTAAGGAAGCAAGCAGGTGAAGAAAATCAGATATTACTACAACATCAATACGCTCCGCTACGAAAAACAGGTAGTGCCTCTACGTGTGACCCTGTTCCGTATACTTGCCTTTATTTCAGCTGCAGTGGTAACAGGATTGCTAATTGTAACCTTTGCATTCAAATTTCTTGACTCCCCCAAAGAAAAACTTCTGAGGGTTCAAATCGAAAAAGCTGAAGAACTGAACCGCATTTATGCTTCCCGTTTTCAGGATATCGATGAGCGGATGAAAGAGTTGGAAAACAGGGATAATGAAATTTACCGGACTGTTTTCGAAGCAACACCCATTCCTGACAGTGCGAGGGCTAAAAACCTCGAAGACAGGGAGCATCTGCAAAATGTGGCCAGAATGGACAACAACGAAATGGCTGCAGGCATCTTTTCATCTCTCAACGCACTCTACAACAGACTGGACATACAGGAAAAGTCATACAAAGAGATTGAGGGCATGATTAAAAACAAGGAGAAACTGCTTGCCAGTACTCCTGCCATCCAGCCACTCAGCAACAGGGACCTAAACAGGCTCTCATCAGGTTTTGGATATCGTATTGATCCGGTTTATAAAATGGTTAAATTCCATCCGGGACTTGATTTTACCGCCCCTCAGGGCACACCTGTTTATGCCACGGCTGATGGCACCATTGAAACTGCTGGTAACCTGGGTAACGGATATGGCAATCATGTGGTTGTTAATCATGGGTATTCGTATAAAACATTATACGGACACATGTCCAGACTAAAAGCCAAAAGGGGACAAAAAGTAAAACGTGGTGAAGTCATTGGATATGTAGGATCAACTGGAAAATCTACTGGTCCGCACCTGCATTACGAAGTGTTCAAAGGTAAAAAACGACTGGATCCCATTTATTTCTTTTACAACGACCTTACACCGGAACAATACCAGCGTATCCTTAAACTTGCTGCTTCAAGAAATCAGTCGTTTGATTAACCTAACCATGTGCATAACTGGAAGGCATTCTCCTGTAAATAGAACTTAAATTTGTTCCCATGTTGCACCAATTGGATCTATTTGGAGGAGAACCTGTTAAGCTTGAGGGAAAATCTCAGCCTTCAACCTCACGGAGTGCAAAAACTGCCAAAGAAAAAAAACCTGCAAGTGAAATTGAGGAAACTAAAACTGCAGTGCAGGAACCAGCAGCTCCTTTTCTCAACCAGCCTGATTTATTTTCTGAAATAGATACCAAAGATTTAAAAGCAAATCGCCCAGATGTTGAAAAACAAACAATAATTCAACCTGAGGCATTACCCGTTCAAGAAGTCAGCCAACCTTTGATAACAGCTCTGGCAAATGAATCTGACCATCCCTTACAAACAGAATCAGAGGTTATTAACCCAGTGCCGGCAGAGGTTGAACCAATAAACCGAAAACAAAAAAAATCTAAACAAGCGCCAGTCGATTCAGATCAGGTCAAACCAATAGCACCAGAAATCCCTGGTGATGACGTTCTTTTTTCCAAACAATACTACCCTATCAGTGAAGTGGCTGGCATGTTTGGCGTAAACATTTCACTTTTGAGATACTGGGAAAAAGAATTTGACATCATCAAACCCAGGAAAAACAGAAAGGGAGACAGACTATTCAGACCTGCCGATATCAAAAACCTCAAACTGATTCACTTTTTGCTCAAAGAGAAAAAATACACCATCAAAGGAGCAAAGGACTTTCTGAAGAAAGGCAAATCTGTTACTGAAAAATTTGAAGCGGTTGCTGTTTTGAAGGGTATTCGTACAATGCTCGTGGAACTAAAATCAGCATTAAGTTAGAGATAAAATTCAGCATTAAAGGGGCCTTCTTACTCAAACAAAAACAATTCAATTACTATTCTTGCTCAGTACCTCGTCAATATAAACGGGATGATGGTGCGTTGTTTTCATGAATGATTTTTTCGCTTTGCCTAACTGTAATGAGGCTAAAACCTGAGAGATGAGAAACTGCGGTAATCCCTGCAAGGCATTTTTATACCTCATCTCATTGGTTTTCAACCTGACAATCAGTATGAACCCAAAAACAAAGATGAACAGGCAAACAAACCAATACAAAGACAGCCAGGGTCTCCAAAATATATCCAAAAGCATAAACAGGATGGCAGTACCAATAGTCATAAACAGCGGCGGCCTGATATTGGCGAATCCAAAATATATCCTGTTAAAATCGAGTTTAAATAGTGCCCTCATAAAAAACTTTAAATTCTGACGCATATATTTCATCTGTGCACTGATCCACCTGGTTCGCTGACGCTGTAATGCTGCAGCGTCAACGATTTTTTCATCGTATAAAACAGCCTCTTTGGCAAAAGCTATTTTCTCTACAGCAGTAGCCAGGTGAATTTGTAATTTTTTATCAAACCCCCCCAGGTTATCCAGATAGGAAATCCCCTCATAAAGTTTTCTTTCAAATGCGATACCCGCGCCCCATATTGCCGAAGAAAAGCCAAGCTCCATCCGCATTTCACGATCAACAAAAAAATTATACAAATCTCCAACGGCATCCATTAATGCAATAGGAGTTTCTGAATTTTTTGCTTTAAAATCAGACTGTACAACCCTGTAACCTTTTTGAAAATATTTATTCATCACTTGCAAGTATGCAGGATGGAGAAGGTTATCCGCATCAAGAATGATGACCACTGAATTTGGATCTTCAATATGCTGCATCGCAAAGGCGATAGAATCAATTTTGGAATTAAGTGGCCCGGAAGGATGAAGTGTTTTAACCTGGGCTGCATCAAAACTTACAGCAAGTGGAATTTGATCTGCAACCACGAAAGCCTGAAAACGTTTATAGGTTTGTTTCTGGAGTGAATCCAAAAGCGGATTTATGAATGCAACTTCCTGATGGGCTGTAATAATTATATTGAATTGAAAATCGTGTTCCGTTTTAACCGGCATGCGATGGATTCGTTCTCGTAAACCCATTTTTTTTGAAATAACATGAAAAGAGTAAAAAACAAATGGTATCAAAAGGTAAACTGAAAATACCAGTTGTATTGCTACAATCAGATTACCGGGTAAACCATTTAAATCATGCATTTTATGTTATTTTAATCAGCCAGTTTATTCATTCCCACCGGAATGTTATAAATCACAATTCCACTTTGCCCCAGGATATAGAGTCTTTGTCCGCATACAACAACCTGATTGTCTGAACCAATTGTCAGATCATTCAGATCGAGTAATTCCATTGTTTTTAGGTTTTTCAAATGATAGCCCATCAGCTTACTCCCCTGTATACCAATCACGATATCACCTATTCCGTGCACATTGTTCCACCCTTTTAATGGTATGGTATTGCGGTAAGCACCCAACTGATCAAATAGCATGAGTCCGTTTGCTGCATCATACATGCACACATACTTATCAAGTTCAAAAATAACATCCGGATTAGGATTCAACCCCAGTAAAAGGCGAAGGTCACTGGTTTCAAGTTCAACAACACCCTGATCACTCAGTTTCTTCAAGCGGGCATCCAGTTCATCAAAGAGCCATATTTTATTATCATAACTCTGTGCAATGGCATTTACCTGAAAAATATTTGTCTTGCGCAAATCGATTCTATTCACAACCTGCATAAAACGATCCAGCATCAGGATTGTTTTGTATAACTTAAAGTAAAGCAAAGTTCGTAAGGGGTTATCTGTTTTAATGCTATGCAACTTACCGAATCGTTTTACTTCATTGAAAACACCTGTAGAATCAAAAACTGCATTGTACTTTTTAAGTTGTCCTCCCTGTGCAAGCGTAAATATGTTGCCGAGCAGGTCTGGCCTCATGTAAATGAATTCACCCTTTATCTCACCTACCTGCTGTGGCGATGCAACCTGCTGAGCCCAAAGCTGCAAATGAAGCATACTGATGAAAACTGACAATATCAAAAGCTTATGCTTCACCGGGATAAGTTTTCAGGTTGATGGATGCCCCATGAAACTCTGCGTATGTAAAATACCTGATCCAGTCTCCCAGATTAATATATGTTGAATCTTCGCTAAGCTGAAATAAAATAGGAAGGTGCCTGTGACCAAAGATGAAGTAATCATAATGTTCACTTTTCAGCTGTTCTTTGCAGTGAATGATCAACCACTCTTTATCTGCTCCAAGAAAAGTAGCATCCGAATCGCCTGTAGCAGACCTGCTGCCTTTGCTCATCATACCTGCCAGTCCGATTCCCAAAAATGGCGGAATCAAACCAAACAGGAATTTACAGATGGGATTTCTGAAAATTTTCTTAAGGAATTTATACCCATAATCACCCGGACCCAATCCGTCTCCATGACCAATCAAAAACTTTTTACCATTAAACTCAAAAGTCTTAGGCGCGTAGTAAACCGGAATGCCCAGTTCCTGTTCAAAATAACCAGACATCCACATATCATGGTTGCCAACAAAGAAATGCATCTCAATGCCAGCATCCCTGAGCTCAGCCAGTTTCCCCAAAATACGAACATACCCTTTTGGAACGACTCTTTTGTATTCAAACCAGAAATCAAAGAGGTCTCCTACGATAAAAAGAACGGCTGTTTCTTTTCTGATACTTTCCAGAAAGGAAACTATTCTTTTCTCCCTGATTAAACTGGACTGGTGATCAGGAACTCCTAAGTGGAAGTCTGACAGAAAATAAACTTTTTTTCCTTCCGGGATGAGCATGCACAAATATAATCAGATAAAGAAAAATGCAGACAGGTCATATGTCCAGCAGGAAACAATATACCTCTTTAGGACCATGAACGCCAACAACTAGTGTTTTTTCAATATCTGCAGTCCGGCTCGGACCGGTTGCAAAACTAACCATAGATGGCATTTTATTTCCATATTTCAGTTGCATGGCTGCCAGGGCATCTTTCACATCATAAACAAGCTGGCTAACCCTGGCGATACAAATGTGCACAGGAGTATATACGCTTGTGGTTCTGCCTGAAGAAACAGCACTGCTTAAGACCATACTTCCTGTTCTCGCAACCAAAAATTCACATTGCGTAATGGCTACATCTGAATCTGCCAACTGTGCTGATGAAAATGCTGATAGTCCATATGAAGATAATATGTCCCTGATATTTTCATCCACACAGTATACTTCTTTCCATCCCTGCTGGCTTATCAGATCTTTCAGCTGATTAGCAAGGTCTTCTTCATCTCCACAAAAAGAAAACTTACCGAGCAGTGTTGTAAACTTTTCTGCAAAAATTACGGCAAGATCACCATCAGGCTGCTCAAAAGCAAAGTCAGTTCTGTCATACTCAGGATAAGGCTGAGGCACTTTCTGTGTCAAAGCCTTTCGCACATTCTTGAGTATGGTTTCCCTGGCTGCTGATGATTCCATAACTTATTCTGCTGACTTTGTTTCGGTTTGATCAGGAGTATTTGAATCCGCTTCAGGTGCTTGCTCCTGTTTTTCAGCATCCGGAGCATCATCAGCAAAAATCTTTTTTTCCTCGTATGGTCTTTTTCCAATCAAATCTTCAACATCCTGCTGATGCAATACTTCACGCTCAAGCAGAGCCAATGCAATTTTTTCAACAGCATCCTTTTTTTCAGTCAGGAGTGTTAGTGTTCGCTGATAAGAGTCTGCCACAAGTTTCCTGACTTCATCATCAATCAGTTTACCCGTTTCCTCACTGTAAGGTTTTGTAAATGAATTGTCTTGCGAAGGATCATAGAAGCTCACATTGCCCACCTTCTCACTCATACCATAAACGGTGACCATGGCATAAGACATCTTTGTAACCTGTTGAAGGTCATTTTGAGCTCCTGTAGAAATTTTTCCAAAGAAAATCTCTTCACTTGCCCTTCCCCCCAGCGTCATACACATCTGGTCACTGAGCTGGTCTGTATTATACAAATATTGTTCCTTTGGTGTGTATTGCGCATAACCTAACGCAGCTACTCCCCTTGGTACGATGGTTACCTTCAGCAAAGGATAAGCATGCTCAAGATACCAGCCGCATACGGCATGACCGGCCTCGTGGTAAGCAATAATCTTCTTTTCCTCGGGCAAGATAATTTTATTCTTTTTCTCAAGACCACCAATCACCCTGTCGATAGCATCCTGAAAATCATCCATATCAACCTGCTCTTTTCCTTTTCTCGCAGCAATCAAAGCAGCTTCGTTACAAACATTGGCAATATCTGCCCCTGCAAATCCCGGAGTTTGTTCAGCCAGCTTGTGTATATCAAGTTTATCAGAACGTTTGATTGGCTTGAGGTGAACCAGAAAGATTGTCTCTCTTCCTTTTACATCGGGCTTATCAATACTTATTTGTCTGTCGAACCTGCCCGGTCTCAACAGGGCACTGTCAAGTACATCAGGCCTGTTAGTAGCAGCCAAAATGATGATACCACTGTCTCCTCCAAATCCGTCCATCTCAACAAGCAACTGATTGAGTGTATTTTCACGCTCATCATTGCTCATCATCATATTTTTGCCCCTTGCCCTTCCGATGGCATCAATCTCATCAATGAAAATAATACATGGAGCTTTTTCCCTTGCCTGCTTAAACAAATCCCTCACCCTGCTGGCACCAACACCCACAAACATCTCCACAAAATCAGAACCTGACATAGAGAAAAACGGCACCTGAGCCTCACCTGCCATGGCCTTGGCCAGCAAGGTTTTTCCTGTTCCCGGAGGACCGACCAACAATGCGCCTTTTGGAATTTTACCACCCAGGGCTGTATACTTTTTGGGGAATTTAAGGAAATCTACGATTTCCATCACTTCCTGTTTTGCTTCATCCAATCCGGCCACATCGGCAAATGTGATGTTAACCTTCGTGCCCTTGTCAAACAACTGGGCTTTGGATTTACCAATATTGAAAATACCACCGCCACCTGAACCGGCTCCGCCGCCGCCCATTTTACGCATCATAAGCACAAAAAGCAGTCCGAACATCAACAACGGAAAAAGAAATTGCAAGAGTGGACCAAAGAACTCAGGGTCACTCACCGGATCAACAGGCACCGGCTCAACCTGAGGATGTTCGGTAAAATATTTATCCAGATTCTGCTGATAGTCGTCAACTTTTGAATAACTGAACTGAAAATGTGGCCCCTTGGATTGTTTTGCATATACAAGCTTATCGCCCAGCAACTTCTGGTATGCGGGCTTGGCAAGGCTGTCTGGCTTGATAAACACCCTGATCACACCCTTGTTTTTGACAGGCTCCAGTTTGGCTACATCATTTGCAACAAGCATTTTCTGCTTGAATTCCAGCTCGGTGATATTCCTTGCATCCGGCGTTACACCCCGCATGACCTGATAACCGATGAGCATTACTGCAGCAATTATATATATCCAGTAAAAGCTGAACTTAGGACCCTTTGGAGCCGGTCCGTTTCCACCATTTTCCCTATTTCTTTTCAGTGACGAAAAGGGATTGGAACGCTTTTCACTGCTGTTATCTTCCTGATTCATATGTAGCGCTTTGTTACTTTTAATTTTTTGATTTCACGGTTTTACCGGATTTTTTTACCATATCAGTTATCTGCTCTTCTTCAGCATCTCCATCACCCCACATTTCCTCCAATTTGTAAAACTTCCTGGTTTCGCTTAGAAAAACATGTACAACAACATTGACATAGTCAACCAGGATCCATTGTGCTGCAGAATGCCCCTCGTGTTTGTAGGGAGGCTCACCACATTCCTTCTTAACCTGCACTTCAACCCAGTCTGCAATAGCTTTTACCTGTACGGTAGAAGATGCTTCACATACAATGAAGAAATCTGCTACAGCCTCAGGTATTTTCCTCAGGTCGAGTGAAATTACATGTTCTCCTTTCTTGTCTTGTATAGCGTTGATAATAACCTTGAGTAACTTACTGTTTCTATTCAGCCTGGTTAATTTCGCAGGGGCGGGACTTTCTTCTGATCTTACTGACAAAAGTTGTTTTTTTAATTGTTCAATGACTATATTGTCAAAATTAAGGATAATTTTAATGCTTTTGGTGCACAATACATGATCGGCAAGCCCTTTATCATATTACCCGTCACAGACAGTACCAATAACCATGCCATGCGGCAAATCAGGGAAGGACTTGTAAGCCATGGAGAAGCCTATTTTGCCCTTGAGCAAACTGCAGGAAAAGGACAAACAGGAAGGATCTGGACGAGTGAAACAGGCCAGAACATCATGATTTCTATTGTTTTATCAAAGAACCTGCCCGAAATAAGCAATCAATTCCGCCTTTCAACAGCCACTGCACTCGCCTGTCATGATTTATTCAACACTGAAACTGCAGGAGATACAACCATCAAATGGCCCAATGACATTTACTGGCGTGACAGAAAGGCAGGAGGTATACTCATTGAAAATGTCATTTCAGGTAGAATCATAACCCATTCGGTTCTTGGCATCGGACTAAATATCAATCAGACGCAATTTCCTGATGTCGGCAAAAAAGTTGTTTCCCTTAAACAGATAACCGGCAAAACATACGAACCGATTGATCTTGCCGGAAAATTATGCAGCTTCCTGACTCAAAGGCTTGAAAATAGCATTGATAGCAGATTTGCAGCACAACTCGAGGAATTCAACACACATCTTTTCTGCAGGCATGAAAAAGTCAGGTTTCTACGCAACGAAAAGGATGAAGAAGGTATTATAAGTCATGTTACTGAAAAAGGTAAACTCTGCATCAGACAACAGCAATCACTGTATGTAAGCCTGGGAGAAATTACCTGGTTGCTATAACCCGAACCCCGCCGCAATTTCTTCAGCATGAACCTTGACCTTGGGCTTGGCAATAATTTTAACCAGTTTGCCAGTCTCTCCGATCAGAAATGTGGTTCTGATAATACCCATGTATTTATTACCGTAGAGCTGTTTTTCTCCCCAGACCCCGTATTTAATGGCCAATTCTTTATCGGTATCCGCAATAATCCGGAATGGCAAACCATGCTTACCAATGAATTTGAGATGGGATTTGGCATCATCAGGACTAACCCCAATAACCACAATTCCTTTTGACTCAAGATCTCCGAACCCGTCACGCAGGTTGCATGCCTGTACAGTACAGGTGCTGGTATCATCTTTCGGGTAAAAATAAAGAGCAAGTTTTTTCCCTTTGAAATCAGCCAGTTTAATCTTGTTGCCGTCCTGATCAACAGCTGTGAATGCTGGAGCCTTTTCCCCTTCAGTTAGTTCCATTTCTTTTAGTTTCTGGTTACAATCCAATCACGGGTTGTTACATTACCCGATTCATCTTTAACAATAGCTGTAAGTTTATGTTCACCAGTAGGAAAATTTTCATCAACGGTATATACATAACCACTCCATGTCTGCTGTAACAAAAGCCATTTATCATCAACCAGGAGGCGGACATCGCTGATCGTATTCAGGTTATCTGTTGGCTTCAAAACGATTCTGAATCCCTGCCTGATCAGCATACCCTTTTGCAGATTAGCCCCTAAAGCGGGAGGTTCTTTATCCTCTATCAGCTGAAAGAAACCAAAATCCCTGAAAGATGCGCTGAACCAGCCTTTTTCTGCAACTGCCTTTTTCAATTCTGTCTTTGTTCTGTATGTCCTTCGTATCACCACCCTTCCAGTATCAACAAGACCCATATTCCTGTTGGGCTTCATGCGAACGACAAAATGATTGTTAACAGGAATGTGTTCTGGCACCGCCTGGAAGGTAGACGACAAAAATGCAGCTGTCTGTGTAAAAATTGACCTGACCTGGAAATAAAAATTATCGTAAAAAGTATACTCCGGAAAAACAAACTGGATATGTTCATCCTCG
>JBILSG010000180.1:0-5248 GCA_044372235.1 Chitinophagaceae bacterium | reverse complement strand
CTTACAGGAGCGGACAAACACCTGACGATGTGTATTTTTCACCTACCAAAGACAACAGCGGGTATGTGCAGATGGATAACAGGGATGAGTACCGTGCCGAAAATGTTCCCATGGAAGACAGGTACCTCAGGATGAAATCTATTGGTGGATCGAGGTGGAATACGTTTGATGACGATTATGGATACTGGAACAATCCACACTGGAACAACAGCAATTATTTCAACATGGCTCCTTCATTCGGATATGGCATGGGCTATGGTAACTCTCTTTGGGGGAATCCGTATGCTTATCGAAATTCTGGATATATGAATCCATTTTCACCAAACTATTACGGCAGACCGGTCATTGTTTATAATGTAACCAAATATGTTACACCAAAAAGTAGTGGCCCCCGCACCTATAACCTCAGCAGTTACAGTGCACCCAGAAACGCATTTTCTGATCCAAAACTGGGAACACCTATCCGCTCTGGCAATCAATATTACAATAACAACAGCAGCAGCACCCCGCGCGGAGGATACAATCCAAGAAGCAGTGGTAGTGATTATGGCAGTCCTGCCAGAACATTCAGCAACAGCAACTCTGGATCCAGCAGCAACAGGAGCTCAGGCACTTCTTCAAATTCTTCCTCAGGCAGTAGTTCGGGAAGTAGCTCAGGCAGCAGCTCAGCCCCCGTCAGATCTTTTCCAAGAGGAGGCAACTGATAAAAGAACTTACACCAGGGCATTGGAATCAGTATGAAGTACATTCCAATGCCTTTATTTTTTTGATGACCAAGACAAGACTATGAAGCAGTTTCTGTTACTTTCAGCTTTCCAGCTCACTGCCTTTGTATACGCTCAGGAACCTCTTGACGCATTGCGTTTTTCACAAACCACCCATGGAGGTACTGCCAGGGCTCGTGCAATCGGCGGTGCTATTGTAGCGCTTGGCGGTGATATTTCTACAGCCACTGTAAACCCCGCAGGACTCGCATTTTTCAGAACAAGTGAATTTGTCTTTACTCCTGATCTGTCTTTTGGCAGCAATAAAACTGCTTACCTCAACAATACCACAAAAGGAAAATATACAAGTCCTGACCTGAGTCAGGCCGGACTTGTCTTTGCTAGACCCGGTTCATGGAATGGAAAATGGCGCAATTACACCTTTGGGATTGGCATGAACAAGACTGTAAACTTGGGTAACAAAATTGCACTGAGCGGATTAAACAACGAAAGCTCCTATTCAGAGAAATATCTCGAGGAGCTAATCAACAACAATGTTACTGACCCCAATAATGCAGCCAGAAATTTCCCTTTCGGTGCCAGCCTGGCTTTCAATACCTTTCTGATTGATACCATTGCAGGCCCGGGAAACAGTATTTCGGGATACCGCAGCCTGTCTACACCGCAAACCGGCGTAATACAGGAGCAAACTTTTGAAAGTAAAGGAAATATCAATGACATGTTTTTTGCCGCCAGTGCCAACTATATGGACAAACTTTTTCTGGGCGGAACCATTGTCTTCAGCAAAATCCGCTTTGAACGAACAGCTACATTCAAAGAAACTGATGGAACAAAGAAATTAAACAATTTCAACTATTTCGAAACAACAGAATTTCTAACAAGCGAAGGACTGGGTATTGGGCTGAAACTTGGATTGATTTTCAAACCCGTTGACAGGCTGAGGATTGGCATGGCTTTCCATACACCCACCTTATATAATATGGACGACCGTTACAGTACTTCAATATCTACGGACTTGGAAGGATACCAGGGTGGCGGTGTAAAAACGCAAAGTTCACTTGATTTAAATGATGGTGAACTCGGTCAGTACCAATATAACTTTACTACGCCCACCCGATTGATGGCAGGTATCTCCTATGTTTTGAATGAAGTGGAAGATGTGCAGCAACAAAAAGGGTTTTTAAGTGCTGATGTTGAATTCATAAACTATGGTAATGCCATGTTTGAAGAACCAGGCTCCGTGAATAACGGCAACCAGGGAAGCAGCTACCTCCAACAAGTTAATACCGCTATCTCTGAACAATTTAGATCAGCCTTAAACATCAGGTTGGGTGGGGAGCTGAAGTTCAACACCTTTATGACCAGGCTCGGATTCAATTACATGAATAATGCTTATCAGCTAACCGATCTCAAAGCCCAGCAAATGAGCTTGAGTGGTGGACTGGGATACAGGAATATGGGTTTTTTTGCTGACCTGACTTATATCCATCAATTAAAAAAGGATGCAACATTCCCGTATCGGCTGGATAACGGATTCTATGCTCCAGGGGTAATCAAAGGTGCAGGGAACATCCTGGCACTAACACTTGGATTTAAGTTCTAAAATTCACGCAATTGGGGAAAACCAGATTAATTTTGTTTATATATTACCCTGTTTTACAATAAGTTAATGCAATAATCAGGCACTTAAATTTCATGAAAATCATTAACTTGCCACCATGGCCATTTTAAAATTCCGAGTTTTCTTTGAGGAGGATGACACAATATACCGCGATGTAGCAATACGTCACGATATGACCTTTTTTGAACTACACCAGGCTATCCTCAGTGCTTACGAATTTGACAGTATCCACCAGGCAACTTTCTACAGGAGTAATGACAGCTGGCAGCGAGGAAGAGCCATTAGCTTGGAAAAATATCCAGACGTAAAATACAAAGTTGATCCGTTGGATATGTTTGATACAACCATCAGTTCTGAAATCAATGTTACAGAACAGAAATTTATTTATGTCTACGACTTCAACAAGAACTGGACATTCCAGGTGCAGCTGATCAGTGTTTCAAAAGAAGAAAACCCCAAAATAACCTACCCTGCCATAACAAGAAAAGAAGGGATTGGTCCAAGCCAATACGGCATTAAAAGTATACTCGGCGATCGTTTTGCTGATGTTGAAGAGAAATACGATTTATCATCCCTTGGGGATGGATTTTCTGATGAAGGTGAAGCAGGTGAAACTTCAGAAGACACTGAAGATGGTACAGATACTTCAGAGGACGATACCTCATTTTAGTTTTACTTGAAATGCCGGAAAAAGAATGCATCATTGTTGCCGGTCCAACCGCCATTGGTAAAACCTCTTTGGCGATATCCCTGGCTGAAAAGTTCAAAACAGCCATCATCTCAGCAGATTCAAGACAATGCTATCGCGAGCTGAATATTGGCGTTGCCAGACCTTCAGCAACAGAGTTAGCCCGGGTTCAACATTATTTTATTGCAAACCACACCATTACTTCAAATATCAACGCTGCATCATTTGCACGTGAAGCCGAAATTTATCTGGATGAATTATTCGCGTCACACAACAAAGTTATCCTGTGTGGTGGAACAGGACTGTATATCAGGGCACTGGTAGAAGGACTGGATGAAATCCCTGAGATACCTGCTTCTGTGAGGGCTGAAGTTATCGGGATTTTTGAATCAAAAGGTTTATCAGGAATTCAACAGGCGTTGGATGAAATAGACTCCAGTTTCAAGCTAAAAAGTGACTTTAATAACCCCAACAGGGTGATGCGGGCCCTGGAAGTATCTCTGCACACAGGAATGCCAATAGCACAGTTTCAACTTGGTGAAACAAGACAAAAGGCCTGGAAAGAAAAAGGGTATCTTTTCAGGTATTACATCATGGAAACGGCAAGAGAAACATTGTATAGCCGGATTAACCAGCGCGTAGATCAGATGATTGCAGACGGATTAGAGGAAGAAGTTCGTGGATTAACTGATTTCAGAAATTTACCCGCCCTGAAAACAGTAGGTTACCAGGAATTCTTTGACTATTTTGATGGATTACAAACAAGGGAGGAGGCTATAGCTAAAATCAAACAGCACACCCGAAACTATGCAAAACGTCAGGTTACCTGGTTTAATAAGGTAAAATCCAACCTGACTGAGGATGCTGTTTTCAGGCTATAAATTATAACCTTTTCAACCCCAGCTTCTCCCCTTCCTCCATCATCAACCCATATGCCGCATCATAATTATTTGCGATAAGTCCATCGAGAATTGCTTCCCGGATAGCTGTTTTGATGATACCTACTTCTCTGCAGGGCTGCAATTTAAAAGTCTCCATGATGAGTTCGCCTGTAATCGGAGGCTGCCAGTTGCGTACTTTATCTTTTTCCTCTACTTCTTTTAAGCGATGCCTTACAAGTTCAAAGTTTGCCCGGTAACGCCGGACCTTTGTTTCGTTTTTGGAGGTGATGTCGGCATCGCATAACGTCATCAGGTCATCCAGCTCTTCACCTGCATCAAACAAAAGCCTGCGAATGGCAGAATCTGTAATGTTTTCTTTGGTAAGACTTATGGGACGAAGATGCAATTCAACCAACTTTCTGACATAACGCAACTCCTCGTGTAGTGGTAATTTAAACTTGGAAAAGATTTTAGAGACCATCCTGCCTCCAACTATTTCATGCCCGTGGAACGTCCAGCCAACACCCTTTTCAAATCGCTTAGTGGCAGGTTTTGCAATATCATGCAACAATGCTGCCCACCTTAGCCAAAGGTTTTTGGTATGTAAACAGATGTTATCCAATACCTGCAGAGTATGATAAAAGTTATCCTTATGCCCTTTCCCGTCAATATAGGTTGCTCCGGCAAGATCTACAAGCTGCGGAAAAATCAATTTTAATAACCCGCATTTATACAACAAATCCAAACCAACTGAAGGTTTTGCTGCCATCATGATTTTATTGAATTCTTCTGTAACACGCTCTTGTGTTATGATGCCAATTCTCTCTGCTGTTTCGGCTATTCCAATGAGGGTTTCAGCCTCTATGGTAAAATTCAACTGAGCAGCAAACCTGATGGCCCGCATCATTCTCAGCGGATCATCGCTGAAAGTTCTGCCTGGTTGAAGTGGCGTACGGATGATCCCGTTAATCAGATCTTCTGTCCCTTTAAAGGGGTCAATAATCTGAGATAAAGGCAGAACGGATTTGACATCTTTTACGGAGAAAGCAAGGGCATTGATGGTAAAATCACGCCGGTCCTGATCGTCCTGTATAGTCCCTGGCACAACTACAGGGTTTCTCGAATCTTGCTGATAGCTTTCTTTTCTGGCTCCTACAAATTCAACATCATACCCATGCGTGAAAAGGTGCGCTGTACCAAATGTTTTGAACCAGGATACTTTAGGTTTGGGTTTTAGTCCCTTCCCTACTGTTTCTGCCAACTGAATAGCATCGCCCAGGCATACAATATCAATGTCTACACAATTACGACCAAGGAGTTTATCCCGCACAAA
>JBILSG010000014.1:0-16447 GCA_044372235.1 Chitinophagaceae bacterium | reverse complement strand
AGCACTTGCAATGTTGTTATAAGCAGCTGCTATTGAAGGGTGTACCGATCCTTTTGTTTTTAAATTGATATCAAGACCTTTTTGATAAAACGCCAATGCTTGCTCATAGTCGCCTTTATCCGCCCAAGCTACACCTATGTTGTTGTAGGAAGTTGCCACAGAAGGGTGTTCAGATCCGAATGCTTTTAATTGAATATCGAGACATTTTAGACTAAACTCCAATGATTGATTGTAGTCGCCCTTTTCTGCCCAAATTAAACCTAAATTGCCATAGGATGTTGCCAGATTAGGGTGTTCAGCCCCAAGTGTCTTTAATTCAATGTCAAAACATTTTTGATAAAAATTCAAAGCTTGATCATAGTTCCCAAATTTTTCATTTACATCACCAAGTTTCGATAGTATTATTGGGTTATCTTCTATTAAACCCTTTTTTTCATTAATTTTTTTCAAATAAAATTCAGCAACTGATCTGTCAAACAACTCACATGCTTTCAATCCCAACAACATTGCTCCATTGGTTTGGAATGAATTAAATTTCATTAATTCGTTCAAAAACTCCTTTCTGATAACAAACAGTTGCAATTTATTCAGTTTTTTATCCAATTCATTAAAGGCTTTCCAATCATTTTCTGTTGGATGATTCAGTATTTTATCTATTGTATATTCAACACCCTTTGACTTTAAAATATACAATAAAGGTTTTACACAGATATCCATATAATCCACTTCTGCATCTATCAAATCGGTCACCAAAGTCAAGTCTCCCACCAACGCCTGTTCACATAAAAATGACTCAATTGCAGACCGTTGAAGCTTTTTGCCACCTGACAATACATTTTTTATATACGCCACATCGATGACCGGAACCTGCTGTTGGAGTTTCTTGCCCAATAGAAACAACAATGACCCTTCAACGGTAAATCCAATACAGGCATTCATGTCTTTCATGTATCGGCTCAACCATCCCAAATTCTTCATGCGGGCATAAGGGGAGTTCACCAGATCCGAACTGATATAGGGCTTCAATTTTTCATGCTGCAACAAATCATCCAGCAGCAATTCATTGCTGCCCTTCAACCAAACCTCATCGGTCAGCAACCTGAGAAAAGTCTGTTCTTCTGCACTGAAGGTGTTGAACCAGTCCTGCCAGATGTGCAAATGCTTTCCGCCTTTCCTGGGCAATGGCTTACCATTATATACCTCCAAGAACAAACGTAAAACCAGGGGATTGCTGATCTGATCATACAACCCCCTGTCAAATGTGGCAAGGTCATCGAAAGAAAACAAAGGCTTGAATCGGCTTTTGTCTTTTGCCAAATAACTTTCCCAGGCACCCTTCATTTCTTTCATATCCATCGGTGTCAACCAGAAAACATGGGCATCCAAGCCTTTTTCATTTTCTTTTGTTTCACCATATAGCAAATCATGCTCATCGGCAGACAATGCAAACCGCTCCAGATCAGCCTTTGAGTTCGCGCGACTGGTAATGACAAATTTTATGCTGCCCGGGTCTATGGATTTGCTCCAGTCAAGGATTTCCCGCCATATGGATTCCGATTCCCTTGCTTCATTCAATCCATCAATCAAAATGAAAGTGGGTTCAGACTGGCTGCCCGATATCGCACCATAACTTTGCAAACCTGCAGATGCATCTATGTTCAAAAGGTATGCCACTTGTGCTTGAAGCGATGTCTTCTCCATTCGTCCCGCCCTGATCAGCAATGTTGGATATCCCCTTTCCCTATACTGCCGTTGCATTTCTGCCAGCAGATTCGTTTTGCCACTGCCGGCTTCGGCTGCGATGAAAAGGATATTGGCACGGGCCCCAATCCATTCCCGCAATTTGATTTCCATTTGTTCCCTGTGCTGATATACACCAGAAATGATTTTCCGTTCACTGACCAATGTATCCAGGAGGATGGCATTCTCTTCCCCAATGCGTTTGAGGAAGGTATCCTTGTCGAATTGCTCCGGAGAAAACGGAGATTCTTTTTGCTTTTCTCTCAGCAGAAGATTAAGCCTTTCGAGGATCTTGCCCGAAGTTTGTTTTTCGGTGCCTTCCGGACTGAAAAACTTGATGGTCTTTCCGGTATAGGATTCATAGGCAAATACTTTTGCCTTATCCATATTGGCAACCGCCAATTCCCCTGGAACGATAAAAAACGGCAGAATGGACAAATACTTCCCCTCAGGATTTTGCATCCAAATGTTTTCATCCTTGATGCCCGTATATTCTGTGCGTGTAATTTCAGCAGTATGCAATATCCATGATTCCCCATCCTCTATTTTATGCATCGGATATGCCTGTGCAAAACTCATTTTCTCAAGAAGCGTTCGGAAAATAGGAAAATATTCCTGCCATATTTTTTCCGATGCATCGGCATCCAAGGTCAGACCATGACCCAAATAGCGGTTCCGAAAATTGATGAGCATTCCGATGGCAGTCGCCTCCTGTTTCTTCATCTGCAGGTCGCCGTTGGCATCAATGTATTCAATCTCTCCCTTGTACTTGACCGCCTTTGAACCGGTTTCGATGGTTTCATAATAGGCCAAGAGTTCAGGACAAAAAAAGTGATGGTTATGCTGCTTCAGGTATTTCAGGACCTCCCGGATATAATGGTTCCATTTGCCAAAAGCGGTCTCAGTCAGGTTTTGGTGGAACAACGCCACCATACCCCTATCTTTCAGTTCACTCGAAAAAAATTCAGAAGCTGATAGCAAACCCAGGTATTTCAGATAATTCAGAAAAGTATCCTTGAAGAGGTTGATGCGCGTCCAGGCATGGTTTTCCAAGAGGGTTTGTTTCAACGGATAAGCGATGACATAAGGTAAGGAATTGACCAAAGCCAAATCATCCTGAGACAGTTCAGGGTTTGGGGAAGCCAATTGTTCAATGGCCAACCCAAACCTTTTGCGGTCGCCAAGCGATAAACCCAATTCCTTCAGGTCATCTGAAGAAAGTGTTTTCACTAATGCTAAGCTGTCGATGTCATTCTCAAGTAAGACTTCAAGGTATTTTGAAAGGCCTTGAGATTCCAGCCATTTAGAAAGGGTGTTTTCCATTCCATGAATTTAGAAAAAAGCAACTATTTCCCTGCAAAATGAATTTTTTGGTATTTTCATGCCATTGCAATGGAAACAAGCAAACTGACATTGGAGTAACACCAAAAATGAATTTATGAGTCTTTTTAATGAAGCAGCATGCAGCCGTTGTGGCAGTAAAGAACATTCCAGCGAAAATTGCCCCCATCAGAAGGGGATATTTCTGAGTGAAAAGGCATGCAGGCACTGTGGCAGTAACGACCATCCAAGCGAGAATTGTCCACACTCTCGTGGTATATTTACCAGTGAATCCGAATGTCGACACTGTGGCAGCAAGGAACATGGAAGTGCACAATGCCCGCATCCAAGAGGATTGTTCAGCAGTGAAAAGGCTTGCAGGCATTGTGGAAGTGTAGATCATTCCAGTAACAGCTGCCCGCATCCAAAAGGGTTATTCACCAGTGAAAAGGCTTGTAAAAATTGCGGAAGTAAGAACCATTCAACCCTACTTTGTCCGCACAAAAAGAACAACAGTGCAATCGGCATTTTGATTGGCATTGCAATTGTCATTTTCATTCTCCTCGCACTCTTTTCCTATCCTTATAAGTTGGTATCCAGTGATTTTTCTCCGTTCAGCATGAATTGGCTTGAAAATTCCGATGTTTGGATTTTTGCTTCGGTATCCTGGATTTTTCTTGGCTCGCTCATAGCAGTCATCAAACTGTCTTTTGCCGATCGGCAAGGAGAAAACCGGGCAACTTATTTTTCAGAAAATGGGATGGTGAGTTTCATATTGCTTTTATTGGCAATGCCTTTATTCTTCAGCTATATCATAAAAGCAAGGGTTGAATTTGATTTCCTGATTACATCCTCCATATCCCTGACATTATTAGCCGGTTTGACAACAGCATTCTTTTTGAAAACAGCCAAAGGGGCATACTTCATTGCAGCTATTGTATTGTCATCGATATTTTCAATTTATTATGTCAATGACAAGAATTTTGCAAATGCTGTAATTGATTCAACTTACATAGAAGCAAATGATACTGAAGATTTGCCAAGCGGAAATACTGGAAACAGTTCTACTATATCCGTTGAATTGAACGAGGAATCAGCGAAAGAAAAATTTATGTTATTTAATAATGCTTTGATCAGCGAAAGTGAATCTGATTTGGCTAATCTGATTTCTGACGGAAAAATCATTCAGTACATGAAATTAAAAAATATTAGCAAAAAGGATGTACTGACAGACAAACGGGATTACTTGAAGAGATGGCAGGTTTCAGAATGCAGCTATTACGATTTCAAGAAAATTAATAGTTCTGAATACAGTTACATTCTCAAAACATCTGTAACGCGAAAGGATGAAACGAGATTAAAACGCAATTTTTTGGTTAAGGGAATCATCGGATTTGACAACTTTGGACTGATCAATAAAATCAATGATACCCAAACAATAAAACTCAATCCAGACAAATCAATTTCCATAAGTGACTTGTATGAAATACCCGGATCAAAATGGATTTTTGAAAACAGTAGCGATATGAGTCCAAGCTATGTCATTTTTAACCCTGATGGTAATTATGTCTTGGATTTAGATAATGACAAAAGTTATCAATGGACAATTGAAAACAATAAGTTGGTATTTGGTAAAAAAGATTTCTCTACCATCACCTGTTCTATTGAAAATGGTGTTTTATCCTGTTCCGGACAAAACATCAATGGAGTAGAATGGACGTCTACAGGGTATATGCAAAAGAAATAACCTGACTGAAATGAAATAACATTTTGCAGGTAGGGACGATTAATTTCTCACAAAACTACTCTGCCAATCAATCACCGATTGCAGGTGTTTTGGAAAATCTCCCTTTTTCTTTTTAGACCCATAGATATGGATGCTATTGAGCTTCAATTCCTCCAAGGCACTGATGTCTTCCAAATTTTTTGTCTCAAGCAAAATGAGTTGCTCAAGGGAACTCAAGGTCTCCAATCCTTTCAGCGTTTTGAGCTTGTCAATGGATTTGAGGTTAAGCATCTTCAGGTTTTTCAACTCTACTAAGGTTGTCAGGTTGGTCACTGCACTAGAACTGATATCCAATTTTTCAAGACTGCCGAAAGTTGAAATGCCCTCCAGTGTTTTCAGTTCTGTAGCCTTGAGATAGGTTACCCCATTGGGAACCTTGATATCAGGAATCTTGCTTGTTCCAATGGTAATGCATACTCCTGCAATATGCGCGATGCCACTGATATCTTTCAGCTTGGTACAGTCACCCAAATCAAGCTCATTATCGTCGTCAATGGCTGTAATATTGGCCATCCCATCCAGGTTCTCCAAGGATTGGCAGTAATCAATTTCCAAGTAGGAAAACTTCGTTACTCCTTTCAGTTCAGGAAAACTTTTGAATCCGGTTTTATACATGTTGAAGCTCAATACAGATGGGAAAACGGCTTCGGCAATCACAGCGAGATTCGGACAATCAGACAAGGAAAGACGTTCCAGTTTTTCTGCATTTGACGGAGGTATGAATTCAACCAATGAATCATTTGATTCAATGACGATTTCCTTCAACCAACCCATTCCTTTCAAAGCAGCAGTACTCTTGATTTCTGTAAATTGAAATTCAATTTCCTCCAAATCGGTGAGTTGTTCTAATCCATCCAAAGCATCAATTTTATTCCGGTGCTTGACATCTGTACCATATGCCTGTTGAATATTCAATTTTTTGAGCCGCTTGCATGTTGAAAGTTCCTGCAGATCCTTGATTTTCAATCCGCTGAGTTCAGTCAATTGCAGTTCTTCCAGGAATTCCAGCTTGCCAATACCATTCAAATTCAAGGCTTCTATGCGTAATTCAAGATTGATGCACTTCAATTGCTTACATGCTTCAAGTTGATAAAAACTGATTTGCCCTTGTATTCTATTAGACATCCAACCCCTGATATGAATACGCTCCAAAGATGGCAGCACAAGCTTTACGGTAAAAAATTCGGGTTTATTCAATTCAAGCAACTTCAGATTGCTGAAACAATTCAGGTAATCCATCGATACCAATTCCATATTCAGGTTAACCACTTTTTCACAAAAGGATTTCCACTGCTGATGGCTGCTGGCTGCTGCAGACAAAACACCCATCATCGCCATATTCAAATAGGGCTGAGCCGGACCGGTTCCACTGAATACCTTGTTGGGTTTGAGCGTTTTTCCATCATAGGTTATCCCCTGGAGCAAAGTGTCATACAAGGCAGCATTGTTGACTTTCATCACCAGGTCAATACCCTTGGCTATTTCTTGGGCATCCCTTTCCTGCAAAAGCTTTTTGATTTTCTGCAGTTCCTTTGCCGGTATACCGGGACCCATTTCCTCCTTTTTTTCCGCCTTTTCTTTCCAGAACTTGATACTGTCCAACTTATAAAACGCTGCCACGCGAAGCAGGTAATCTATAGTCTGAACCGGCGTCATTTGTCCTGCTGGCTTGGTTTTCACCTCCAGGCTACGGCATTCGCTGGCATCGATCTCCACCAATGAGGTCATGCCTGCCAATGTTGATACATCAGCAAGAGATGGCAATGCACTGAGCTTCAAGCGCCTCAATTTGGGAAACCTTTCCAAGCCTTTCAACGTTTCCAAATTACTCAACTTGCTGAGTTCAAGCTCTTCAACATCGGGGAAATCACCTTTTGCTGCCAATGACTCCAATGACATACAATCAACCAGCGAAAGGGATTTCAATCCCTTTATACTTTCGAGTTTGTTCAAATTGTTGATGGTGGATCGCTCTATGATCAGCTTTTCCACTGTTGTTCCCTTGAGCTCAATGATTTTGGCATCGTAGATATGCAGGGCCATATGGAGCGGATCAGTTTGGCCGATGCGCACTTCATCCTGATTGATCTTCAAATGGGTGATCCCTTTGCAGGTTATAACATCCTTAAGAATTTCAGGATTAAAAGAATCAAGGAATTCAATGGCTGTCAATTGTGTCAAATGTGAAATCTCACCGAATGTCTTAAGACTTTTCAGATAGGATAACTTCCACACACCTTCAATGTCAGTATTTTTATTCCTGGTTCGCCCTCCCATATCCTCCAATGCATCACAGTTGGAGATATGCACTTTCTCCAATTGTTCCATCCCTGCAATGACATTCACTTCCCGGATATGGTGACAGCCACTAATATGGATTTCCTCAAGTTTAGTCAAGATGGAAATGGGCGAGATATCTTTGATTTGGCCATTTTCAAGCTGCAAATCCAGGAGTTCCGGAACAAACCTGAGGCCATTGATATCTGCAAGGTCATCGCAATCAATTTCAATGCGGGTGGCATTGGGGAAGAGTTTGAGCCATTCCAAATCGGTCATACGTGTACACCTGATGTCAATACTTTCAACTTTCAATGACCCTGTTTGGGGTTCACTCCAGGATGCAATGAATCCTTTCAATAGGGTGTCTTCATTACCCAACAAACCATCAATGGAAGTGCAGCTGTCCAAATAATAGGTCTTCACCTTTCTTAAATGCCGGCACTCCAACAATGCTTTTGCACTGGTGAGTTTTGAGCAATTGCTGAGGTCGATGCTTTCCAGTTCATGGAAGAAGCCAATGCCGTCAAGGCTTTCAAGCTCCTCCATATCCTTCAGCGATAACTCTTTTGTTCCGCCTTCCTCTTTTTTACCAGACAATGCCTTCAGGCTTTTGATCTTCAGACAATTGCTGAAAGAAAATCCCCGGATGGGATAGTCGGCTATGCGGCTGATGTCTGACAGGGCTGAACAGTCATTGAGGCGCAACGATTGAATGGGCAATGATGGGGACAATGACGCAAGGCTCTTGATTTGACCTTGCGTATCGGAAAGTTCAAGACGTTCTAATTTGGTAAATGCATGCAACCAGGATGGGTCTATGATATCAATCGACAGACCCTTGACTTCAGCTTTGAGTTGATTGCAATAGGCTGCATTTTCCGGAGCGTGGTATAGGATACCTGTGATGGCATAATTCAAGTAAGGCTGACTCTTGAGGGTTCCCTTGAATGCCCCTGTAACCTCCAGAATGCCGTATTCAGATTGGGTGATGGTAATACCTTCCATCAGCAAGTCAGACACATAGGCATCACTAAGGCTGGACAGCAACATGAGTCCGCTATCGATTTTGTCCTTGTCTGATGCAGTAAGCAGTTTCTTCAGCGAACTGAATTTGGCGCGGTCTTTACCGATGGAACCTTCGGTTTCTGCATCGGTATATGCGAGTGCTACCTTTTCTTTTTTCACCCGGGTTGATGTTGCTTTCCGCACTTTATCTTCCGGTAACAAGGTGCTGAACATGGCTTCGTTCAAAGTAAAGAAAGGAAATGCATCCGGTTCATGTGCAACGAGTCGCTTCCCTTTTTTCGTCACCTTCAAAAGTGTCTTGCTTCCTGCCTTATTTGCTACAGTTCCTTTTTGCAGCTTGAACTTTTCAATCAACGCCTCATCTATCCCTTCTTCAAAAAACACTTCTACACCAGTGAAAATGCCTTTACTGGCGTTTACGGCTGATTTCAATTTATTTTCCTCAACCTTATCTCCCGGATATTGGTATTTGAAATAATCATAGGTTTTGTCGAGCGAAACGGCACTGCCATATCCTCCCCAATTGATGGTGAGGTACTCCGAAATCCAATCTTCATAGGTTTCCTCAAAAGGAATATTCTTGCCTGCATGCCATATTACAATCGACTTGCTTTCAGCATATGCTAAAAGTTGGAATAATTTTTCCCGGGCCTGTTCATTGTTCCAGTTTTCTGATTTGTTTGATTCAGAGAAAAGTTTCAGCAATATTTTCATATCAGTCAGCGCGTTTGAAGTGTTGTTGTGGGAATCGGTTGGCGTTTAAATTTAGGTAAAATTGCATTTGAAAATTGACAGGTGCAAGTCCTTATATCCTTTACACTGTCGGTAAAACAACTCTTCTGCCCCACTTCAAATGTTCGCCGTTGTCACCATCCTGAGTCACTATCCACAGTACAGGTGTTCGAGGCCTGACTACAGGCGCTGAAGCGCAGCCATCTGTAAGGTAGATGCAAGCATCAAAAGCACCAGACTTGCCGGAGTTAATGTATGCAAAAGCAGGATCGAAATCAGTTCCACCACCACCTTTCATGCCAATTTGCTGACCGCGACGGTAATCATAAACATCCTGCACTTTACAATCCGCTTCAATGATGGTAACCTCCGCACCGGTTCTGGCGATACCTTCAATTTCAGCCATGAAAACAGATAAGGTTTCATTGGTGATTGATCCGGAAGTGTCTATCACTACCACCACGCGGTTTTTGCGCTTGATCCGAATGCCAGGCCTCGTTCCAAAGCGTTTGCTGATCCGCTTCATGGTGTGCGATACATAGGTTTTGCCATGGGAGAAAGCAAACAACCTGAGTTGCCGTTTCCAATCCACTTTGGGTTTGCGATTTTCCCTGACCATTTCAATGGCTTCACGTATCTCTCCCGGCAATGTGCCATAAGATTTTTCTGGCACCCTGGCAGCGGCATTCAACAATTGGTTTTCCAAAAGTTCCCGCAGACCCGCAGGGTTGAGCGGTGATTTTTCATCCGTCCAGGCAGCATGGTCGCTGTGCCGCGTTGCCCCATACAGTTGCTCGAGTGCTTTTTCGCTCAGGGGAAAGCCCCCTTTACCCTTGGTTTTGCCCTTTCCTTTTTTCCCTTTCAAGGTAGCCAAACGGTCGTAATAATATTCCATGGTTTGACCAGGCTCCAATTCCAAATCAGGAAAGGTGCTGAGGGTGACTGCTGATTCCGGAAGTTCCCATCCCCCGATATATTGGTTGACAACGATATCGGCAGCAAGATTCATCAGTTCATGGTCTTTGTTATGCAGTTCACGGAAGAGGTGTTTGAACACCAGGTGTAAGGTTTCATGTTTCAATACGGCAATGCGTTGGGAAGTGGATGTCAATTCTTTTTCAAAGAAAGTTTCGTTGATCATCAATTGGATATGCCCATCCCGAATGCCTACAGCCGCTGTTGGAATTTGGTTAGTGATGCTGCGAATGGTTCCAGATAGGATATGGGAATAAAAGGGCTCCTTGAGAAGGAGTTGATTCACGCATCGTGAAATCTCAACTTCAATGTCAAACTTTTTCTTGGTGTTTGCATTGGCTTTCGGCATATCAAGATCTCCTGATTAATGTTGGGAATGGAATGTATTGCATGGCTGCCGCTTCTTTATGAGTGTTGAAAAAACTATAGGGTACCCAACAAAAATTTTGCTAGTTGCTTGTCTTTCAACATTTCCTTGACTTCCGTACTGCATTCCTTACTAATATCCAGGTATAGACTCATTTTCAGGTCATTGGGTATGGCTTCCAACAAGAGGAACGAAACCAGGTTGGCACTATGGTTTTTGTCCGGCTTGTAATGGCTTTGTTTGAGGAACAAATACAAACGCGTACAAATGGTGGCAATATGATCCAGGCGTTTTTCCCCTTTTTTGCCTACCGCTAAAGACTCAATGGCCGATTGCACTGATGAGAAATCATTGGTATTGAGGATATCTGATGGGTCAATCAGTTTGGCCAGGTCGTTTTGGATGAAGCCCATGAAGGCACTGACAGTATTATCGTCGAGTGTACTTTTAGCCAACACCGTTACCAGATCAAGGTGTGCACTCAGATCATCGATGTGTGAAATCTGATCAAAAAACTGGGCAAGGCTTCTAGGTGTTGTTCTTTTACCCGTTACCGCTTCGGGGTAGGTCAGGATGAAATCAATACCCCTAGGATCCAAACCAGAGGCCTGTGCCCATTCCGCCCATATTTTGGGATCGAAGTCCAGGGTGATGTGCATCATCCGGGTGAGCATGGCATCATCCATCGGGGTAACCGAATAATCGCCATTGTCTGGGTTGGCGGTAGCAACGATCTGCCATTGGGGCGGCAGTTTCCACGAAAGCATTTCGAAGTTTTGCAAGAGTTGCATCACACCCCGCAACATGCGGTCGTCTGCCCGGTTGATATCGTCGAGCAGAAGGATGCCAGGACCAGCTTCTTTTGGTACCCATTCCGGAGGACTGTAAACGGTGTATTCGTCGCCTGAAATGGTTTTATCCGGATCCATCAGTGTTGGCAGACCATGCAGGTCGCCCATCTCTTCAAATTGTGCCGGTGCACAATAGGCAATTTTCCAATTCTTTTCCCGGGCGAAGTCCATCACGGTTTGTGTTTTTCCCAGTCCATGCGTTCCCCAGATCAGCACGGGCGTAGCCCTTTGACCAGCGGCTTGGAGTGAGTTATTTCTTGAAAACACATGTTCAAGAATCTTTCGAAGTTGTTTTGAATTGACAGAATGGCCGAGGGTAGACATAAGCGTTGATAAGGACTTGAAAGTTAGGATTTTCCTTGGAAGGTGTCAAGCCAGAATGAAATAAGGAATACAAGGAATGTAAAGCCGTTTAAGCTGCCGAAGCTTTACTGATTTCGTTTTTTATATCGATGGCCCATTGGAGGTTAAGGGTTTTGTTGAGTCGTTGGATGAGTTCGTGGGAAGGATTTCCCAATGCAATTTCGGCAATGGCATATTTTTGTAACAATGCTTCAATACTTGCTGAATCTTCCACCAAAACAGGTAAGGCTTCACGAATGCAGGTATCCTTCACATCCCCTAGTTTTATCTCCTCAGCCCAACCCTTCAAATAAAACAATCTTGCTTCATCGTTTTTGAGATAAGACAAATGTGATAGCGACTTTTCCCAATCATTGTTATTAAGAGTTGATATTGCCATATTTTTCCAGCAACTATGCCGTTCTGAAATTTGAGGTATTTCAAGTACAGTTTCTTCAGCCAACTTCCAATTTCCCCTTTTTATCAGTTCTGATGAGATATTAGACAATGCTTCACTTTTTTCCTCTTTATCAATGATCCCTACTGCGCAAGATAAAGCTTCATCAATATTGCCCTGATGTATCAGTATCGATGAGATTTCAGACAGTGAAATACTTTTCCAATAATCATCACTTATGATTGAAACGAAGAATAAGGCTTCCTCTATCTTACCTTGCATTTTAAGTTCCTTTGAAATTAAATAAATGAATTCACTTTTCAATTTTTCATCCCTGATTCCTGCAACATAGGATAAAACATCAGCAGTCTTTCCCTGCTTTATCAGTTCTGATGAGATCTCAGACAATGTTATACTTTTTTCGATTTCATCACTCATTCGAGCAGTACAGGATAAAGCTTCCTCTATCACTTTTGTAGCTTGCTTGGTCTTGCCCTGCTTTATCAGTTCTGATGAGATCTTAGACAATGTTTCACTTTTTTCCCTTTCATCACTTATGCCACAGGCGCAGGTTAAAGCCTCCTCTGCCTTCCCCTGTTTTAGAAGTTCCAAAGAGATTATAGACAATGCATTTCCTTTCCAATAATCACTTTTTATTCCCGTAGCGCAGGATAAAGCTTGCTTTATCACTTTTGTAGCTTGCTCTGTCTTGCCCTGCTTTGTCAGTTCCGATGAGATTTTAGACAATGCTTCACTTCTATACGATTTATCACTTATGTCACTAGCGCAGGATAAAGCCTCCTCTGCCTTCCCCTGCTTTACAAGTTCCAAAGAGATTTTAGACAATGCTTCACTTCTATACGATTTATCACTTATGTCAGCAGTAAGGGATAAAGCCTCCGTTGTCTTGCCTTGTTTTACAAATTCCAAAGAGATTTCAGAAAATACTTTTCTTCTATCCGATTCCTCACTTATGTCAGCAGTAAGGGATAAAGCCTCCGCTATCTTTCCCTGCCTTACCAGTTCTAATGAGATATTAGACAATGCTTCACTTCTATACGATTTATCACTTATGTAACTAGCGCAGGATAAAGCCTCCTCTGCCTTCCCCTGCTTTACAAGTTCCAAAGAGATATTAGACAATGCTTCACTTCTATACACTTCATCACTTATGCCACCTGCGCAGGATAAAGCCTCCTCTGCCTTCCCCTGCTTTATAAGTTCCAAAGAGATATTAAAAAAAGATTCATTTTTTTTCCTTTCATCACTTATACCAGCAGCGCAGGATAAAGCTTCCGCTGTCTTGCCCTGATTTACCAGTTCTAATGAGATATTAAAAAAAGATTTACTTTTTTCCCTTTCATCACTTATACCAGCAGCGCAGGATAAAGCTTCCGCTGTCTTGCCCTGATTTGAAAGTTTTGATGAAATAAAAGATAAAAATTCGCTTTTCAAATGTTCATCACTTATTCCCACAGCAAAGGATAAAACATCAGCTGTCTTACCTTGATTTATAAACTCCGATGATATATTAAACAATACTTTACTTTTTTCCGATTCATTACTTATGCCCGCAACACAGGATAGCGATTTTTCCATCACTTTTGCAGCTTCTACTGCCTTGCCCTGCATTGCCAGTTCCGATGAGACCCTAAACAATGCTTCATTTTTTCTCCTTTCATAACTTATTTCCAAAGCGCAGGACAAAGCTTCCTCTATCACTTTTGTAGCTTGCTCTGTCTTACCCTGCTTTGTCAGTTCCGACGATATAGTAGATAAAGTTATAATTCTTCTTGTTTTATTAGTTATATCAGCACAACAAGATAACGCTTGAGCAACCTTGCCCTGCTTTGCCAGTTTCAATGTGATTTTATATAATGCAAATCCTTCCCCCAGATAATCGATAGGAATTTGTTCACTATTAACGAGCAATTGCAATGATTTTTTAAAAGAAAACAATTCGCTTTTTAATTCTTCGTTACTTATTCCCTCAATGCAGTATAAAGCCTCCTCTGCCTTGCCCAGCTCTGCCAGTTCTCTAGAAATGTTAGACAATGCCATTCTTTTTAGCTCCCAATCATTTATCCCCGCAACGCAGGATAGGGCTTCCTCTATCACTTTTGGATCTTCTACTGCCTTTCCCTGCATTATAAGTTCCATTGAAATTTTAGATAATGTTTCACTTTTTTTCCATTCATTACTTATGCCCGCAGCACAGGATAAAGCCTCCTTTTTCTTGCCCTGATTTACCAGTTCCAAAGAGATCCTAGACAATGTTTCATTTTTATCCCTTTCATAACTTATACCATCAGCGCAAGATAAAGCTTCCGCTGTCTTGCCCTGATTTACCAGTTCTAATGAGATATTAAAAAAAGATTTACTTTTTTCCCTTTCATCACTTATACCAGCAGCGCAGGATAAAGCTTCCTCTATCACTTTTGTAGCTTGCTCTGTCTTGCCTTGCTTTGTCAGTTCCGATGAGATTTTAGACAATGTTTTACTTCTATCCAATTCATCACTTATGCCCCCAGCAAGGGATAAAGCCTCCGATATCTTGCCTTGTTTTACAAATTCCAAAGAAATTTCAGAAAATACTTTTCTTCTATCCGATTCCTCACTTATGTCAGAAGCAAGGGATAAAGCCTCCGCTATCTTTCCCTGCCTTACCAGTTCCAATGAGATATTAGACAATGCTTCACTTCTATCCAATATATCACTTATGCCAGCAGCGTAGGATAAAGCTTCCGTTATATTTCCCTGCTTTACAAGTTCCAATGAGATATTAGACAATGCTTCACTTCTATCCCATTCACCACTAATGCCAGCAACACAGGAAAAAGCCTCCGCTATATTTCCCTGCTTTAAAAGTTCCAATGAGATATTAGACAATGCTTCACTTCTATACGCTTCATCACTTATGCCACCAGCGCATGATAAAGCCTCCTCTGCCTTCCCCTGCTTTACGAGTTCCAAAGAGATTTTAGACAATGCATCAAGTTTAACCAATTCATCACTTATGCAAGCAGCGCATGATAAAGCTTCCGCTGTCTTGCCATGCTTTACAAGTTCTAATGAGATATTAAAAAAAGATTCATTTTTTTTCCTTTCATCACTTATCCCAGTAGCGCAGGATAAGGCTTCCTCTGCCTTGCCTTGCTTTAGAAGTTCCAAAGAGATTTCAGACAATAATTCACTTTTTACCCATTTAATAATTACCCAAGCTGCACAAGATAAGGATTCCGATATCTTCCCCTGCTTTACAAGTTCCAATGAGATTTCAGACAATGTTTTACTTCTAATCAATTCATCACTTATGTCAGTAGCGCAGGATAGCAAAATATCAAATTGTTGATCTGTATAGGGTCCTTGGCAATCAATAAAATCAGCATCCCATTCTTTTGCTCTTTTATAAACGCGCAAATAATCTAACCCCATCTCCGCCCATTCATAAGCCATCTGAAATATTAGATAACTGGGGAAAAAATCATTCCAATTTAATAAAGAATGATCAATAGGCGTGTTTTCATCAAGATGGCTAATAAGTTTTTCTATGGCAGTTTTTCTAAAGGGCCTGTCTTTACTGCCGAGGAGGGTGAGCTCCATTAAGCAGAGCATATACAGGGTAAACTTTCGCTGAAGACCTTCCTTTTCATTATCGCCAAAAGATTCAATTCGTTGAAGGGCCGTATCGATATCATTTTGAGCGACTAACTCGACTATTCTTGGAGCATCATTCTGTTCCATATAATGCAAATCAACCTTGTTGAGGGCAAAGCCAATCAACTCATCGGTATTTTGTTTGGCGGCCCATGCCATCGACTGATTGAGCATCTTCTTTGTCCAATCATATCCCTTGCTGACTTCCAACTGGCGGTTCCAGAAGGCTGTATCATTCACAAGTTGCTTGAATGCTACGCCATCCGCCTCATATTGCATGGCGGGTATGAGCAAATGCGATGGCAAATGTTCCAAAGCGTATTGCTCCCATTCGTTTCCGGAGGGTTGTTGCAATGCCGATTGGCATGTTGCTATGATCTTCCGGTTGGTCTCCTCGAGTTTGTGGGATGGGATTCTCTCCAACAGGTAGACCCTCAGGCGGTCGTGGTACAATAGATACTTGCCTGAACTGGTACTGTTGAACCACTTGGTGTGCAAGGAAAGGAAGTCCATAGCCACCTGGGCTTCCCAATGGAGCAGGGGCAAAATAAAGGATAAACTCACCTCCTTTTTCAGCAAGGCCCAGATGGCAAAGAAATCCAAGAACCTTTCCCTCAGGCCAAGCTCTCGGTCATTGGGAATGGCCTCCTCATAAATGCCGATCAGTCCATCCGGGAGGCTTGATGGGATATCCTTTTGCAATTGATTGGTGTACAATCCATCATGGATATTGCGGAGGTAAGTGGGATCGATATGTAGCAAAATTAAAAATCTTTGAATATCTGTGTAGAAATAATAATTTTCATCAAGGCTGCTTCAAACTTTTCATCTTCAGTATATAATTTTCGTAATTGATTTCTCAATTCAGGAATATCTCTCTTATCCCTAACAATTATATACTCAATGAATGAAGGGTCTAATAATATTGTATTTTCATAGTATGGAAAATCAATATTCATTTTATGGGCAATTTC